>JAXJVE010000416.1:0-13535 GCA_036308705.1 Acutalibacteraceae bacterium | reverse complement strand
GTGTATAAGAGACAGACATACGGCTAAATGAACTTTCTCCTCCACTTCAAAAATTGGTTGATGAACAAAAAATGGGGCTTACTCCGGCGGTAGAAATATCGTATTTGAAACCTGAAGAACAAGCTCTGCTTGTCGAAACGATAGAAAGCGAACAAGCTACGCCGTCGCTATCACAGGCGAAACGTATGCGAGATTTGAGTAAACTCGGCAAATTAAACGATGATAGGATGCTTAATATTATGATAGAACAAAAGAAACCACCAACCCGCAACGTTGTACTCAATGCAGATAAATTAAATAAATACTTTCCGAAGTCATATACAAACGAGCAGATTGAAGCGACTATTTTCAAATTGCTCGATGTTTGGCAAAAACATAAACAACAGAATCAAAACAGATAAATCAGACGAACTTTTAATGCAAATTAAGGTTCGTCTTTTTTTATATCCAAAACACAGATGAAAGGAGGAGTTCGATGTAATGCTTAACAGTAATAACAGGTACTTTCAGGAAGACAATGAACTTTTGGGTGTTTTTATCACCCGAAAGAAACACAGTTACACAAGATACAAGGAGAATGTTGAAGCGGCTCTTGGATTTTTTGAGAACGACAAAATACAGAACCGCATTAAATATATGATTCGCACATTCCCTGCATCATTATGGAATTCTGAAAAACACCGCAGAAATATGAGTGAGCTTGATTACCTTCTCGGTTTTCATCTTAGCAGAAACACTCGTCATTATTATGCTGCGATGTACCTGATGACGGTCAACGATGACCTTATTGAAAGAACTGCATATTGTTTTACTCGTGACGGTATTGATTTTTCAAAAGTCCATATTAAAGGAATATCAGTTCAAAACTATGACTTGCTTATGGCAGCAAGGCAGATTTACACCGGGAAAAGATATATTTTCCAAAACGATTTGGGAAACCCCGAAATCATTGATGATGATGTATTCAGATTGATTATGAATGCCCACCTCATTATGCGAATGGGCATAAAAGTATTTGAAAAGTAAGGAGTTGAAAATGTTGAGTGAAAAACGAATTGTTGAGGGTTATGAAATAACCCAAACATTTGAAATCGGTAAAACCGAGATTGTACTCGGCGAAAAGCCAAACGCACCCGACAATATGAATTATCTTATTGCAAACTGTGAAAACAACGGCATTTTCACAAGATATAACGATGTTCTCATCGGTGATGATTTTGCCGAACTTGCAAAGATTTTTGCAGAAAGAATTGCAGCAGAAGCCGACAGAGTTATGGAAGAAAACGCAAAGATTTCCGTTGATAAAACACCGCTTACCGCCAAAGATTGCGAGCCTGTTGATTACAGCCAGTCAATCAAAGATAAGGTTGTAGTAATTAACGCAGATGTATTCAAACCCGAATACAGAATGTCTGTTAATCAGATATATCTCTGTACGGGTGGTTTCGGTTCATCCGAAAATTCAAGAGGTACTGCTTGTTTCTGCACAAATCTTTATACCGGAGAATCCGCACAGTTCAAACGTCAGGATGTTATCGGCACTCTCGAAAAAGACAAGCTCTCTGATTGGGCAAAAGAAGGTCTTGAAAAAGTGCTGAAAGAACGAACAGTTAAAAGAAATAGCAGAGAAGCAAGATAACTGATTAATCAGTGAACAGTCTGTATAAGGAGGAGATCGGAAATGTCAGAAGTGTTCAGGATTGAAAAAAAGAGCAATTACACAGTAATGTCAAATCATCATTTGCAGGATGAACGGTTGACATTGAAAGCAAAAGGTTTGCTTTGTTACATATTAAGTCTACCGGAAGATTGGGACTATAAAATGACCGGGTTAGCAGCAAAACACCCTGACGGAATTACTGCAATCCGTTCTTGTATACATCAACTTGAAAAGGCAGGATACATTAGGCGAAGGCAAACCACCAGTTCCAAAGGACAATTTTCAAAAAATGAATACTTTGTCTATGAAAAACCGTTCTCTGAAAATCCGTTGTCAGAAAACCTGATAACGGATAATCCGCTTACGGAAAACCCGCTCACAGAAAATCAAACACTACAAAATACTTATATACAAAATACTAATCAACAAAATACTTATTCAACAAATTACCAACCAACCAATTGCGGTTGGGCGGGCAGGTCGAAAGATGAGTGTATAGAATATCTCAAAGAAAGGTTTGAATATGAAGAACTCATTTACACAATTGACCAAGATGATTTGGATGAAGCTCTTTCAATAATGGCTGATGCCTATTGTTCATCATTTCCTTTTTTCAAAATCGAAGGAAAAAGTATTCCCAGAGAAAGCGTTGTAGCAAGACTTGATGAAATAAATGAGTTTAACATCGCTTATGTTTATGACTTTCTTGAAAACGAAGGCATAAAACCAAGAAAAAGAAAGCCTTACATCTTGTCTATGTTATATTGTGCAAACAAAAAACAAGACGAGTATGAAAATGACAAATTAAAAGAATTGGGGGTGATTTAATGATTCACGGTATTATTGCTGTCGGCGGTCTTTACCTTATGCTCGGCATTGAAGTTGTAATGGGTGTAGCCGAAAGAGTTATCAGCCTCTTTTAAGCTGATGGAAAGGAGTAACAAATGAAAAAGCACGGTAACAAGCTCTATCGCTTGGTGATACCACCTTAGCGGTTTCACAGATAAGAGGTTGACAAAACATACGGAGGTTATTCTTATGAAAAGCTCAATAGAATCAAAAGTAAAAACAACGGACAACTCAAAAGAGAAGAAACATCGCATAATCGGAACAGCTTTTATGGTTATCATTTCTTTAGTGATTATACTTCTCGCATTCAAAGGCTGTTCAGATAATCCCGTAAATCCGGCTGACAGAGGTCTTGTCTATGACAGCGAGGCCGTAAGCGGCGGTTGGGATGAAGCTGACATTGAAAAAATCAAAGAAGGTCTTAACGAAAAGGTGCAGGCAGGAATGATAAACATTTCGATGAACACCGCACCGAAGTTTGAAAGCGGCTCTGCCGAAGGCAATCTTATGATTGTAAACGAAACAATTAACAATTATCCGCAGATAGTTATTATCACCCGAAATGATACCGGTGAAACGATTTATGAATCTGACGGAATTGCCGTGGGAAGTAAAATCGAAAAAGCCAAGCTTGATGTTGTTCTTCCCGCAGGTACTTATGAATGCACCGCTATGTTCCACAACGTTGACCCCGAAACGGGTGCTTCACTCGGTTGTGCAGGTGCAGAAATCGAAATTACGGTTCTTAACTGATGAACCAAACACAAATAAAAAGAACAATATTTTTAAACAAAAAGGAGAAATTTTACTATGAAAAAGTCAATCAAAAAAATCCTCGCAGTAGGTCTTGCACTCTCAATGGCATTCTGTATGGCAATCCCCTCATTCGCAGCTGAAATCACTTCCAACGGTGGTAACGGTTCAACACCCGTAAATCTTTCTTCAACCGATGACGGCACACTCGGCGGCGACCCCGCAGCAACAGCCCTTTCCGTAACAGTTCCCACCGCACTCCCCATGGCAGTCGGCACAGACGGTACAGTTACTACCGCTGATAACTGCAAAATCACAAACAACTCATTCGGCGCAGTAAGAGTTAAGACTGCTACAATCAACGGCGAAAACGGCTGGACACTCACAGCATTCGGTGCAAAGGAAACACTTGCTTCAGAAAAGGTTGACAGCGATCAGCTCGGCTTTGCAATGACAATCGGCAACGGCTCTCAGGTTGCAACAGATAAGTCAGATGTAAACACACAGACTCTCATTTCTGCTCCCGTTGAAGGTTGTTATATGACCGGTGTTGGCGATACAGCAAACAACAGCGTTGCAGTAAACTACAATGCAATCGTTACTCCTCTTTCAGTTGCTGCTACTGAAGCAACAATCGCAAGCGTTGTATTCGTTGTTGAATGGGATACAGCTGCTTAATCAAAGCTAAACCAATTAACAAAGCGGCGACCAATAAAACGGTTGCCGCTTTACTATTAAGAAAGGCAGGATAATCAATGAAACATAAGAAAATAACGGCAATTATTCTTGCCCTCGCTCTCGTTTTCTCACTCACATCTATAAATGCTTTTGCGGCATCTTACGCAAAGGCTTCAGTACCCGTCAAGCTGACGGTATCAAATGAATACAGAGCCGTGAGTGTTACTGTTCCCGCTTCATTTCCGATTGAAATTGTGAACGGAACGGTTATTACAGCCGATAATACCAAAATCACTAACAATGCAAAATACGGAAGTATTAAAGTTACCGATGTAACAGTTACAGATGGTTCATACAAAATCGGCAATTATGAAAACTTTTCGGGCAAGAAAACAGTTGCCCTCAAAATCAACGGTATTCCCACAAAAGATGATGGCTCAATGCTTATCAGCTCAACGGCATTCCCGGTTATCGCTCCGCAGGAAAGTCTGAATCTCAAATATTTCGCCAAAGTATCGAAAGACGCATCAACGGAAAAAGATGCTGAAATCGCAAAGGTGGTATTTACTATTGCAATCGCAGATTAAGGGCGGAGGTGCAAAATGAAAAAGCACTCTAAAGTTTTTAAGGCTTTGACTTTGCTGTTGTGTTTGATTATTTGCGGTGTTGGTATAAAAATGGATGTTGTTGCAGCGAACACAATTTTAACCACCGAATATGGATGCGGAAAAACACTTTGTTTTAAGGATATTATGATTTCAGGTCCATATGGAAATCCGGATGAGATAATAAACAGTAGTGTTCCTTATGTCGGGGGTATGAAATATAAAGATGCATATCAATTGCCCTATGTAAACACATCCGACGGTTATCAGAACGAGCATATGTATGTTATCTATTGTCCGAAATATGATAATTCTGACAGCAGTTTATTAAGGCACACAATGGTTCTGATGTGTGCTGACCACGGATTTACAACCAAAAGTTATACACAATACAGCTCGGTTTATCACTATGCAAATAAGATTTGCGATTATGCACCGGATCTCAGAGATGATTCTCCAATCAGAAGTTTTTATCAAGGACTTTCAGGTGAAAATGCGTATCTATCCGATGAAGATTTGTATGCTATCGCTGAAAAATACCAGTCAACAACAGGTTGCGGAGTAGAAACATCCGTTCTGGAGGGACACATTTGGACTTATGGCGATTGGTATAGTGCAGGAGGCAGTTATCACTCACGAACTGCAACCTGTATTCACTGCGGATATTCAAAAAAAGTATCGGAAAATCACTCTTTAAGCACAACCGATTGGAATAATTCATCAGAAACGGAACATAAAAGGATAACAGCTTGTTCTGTATGTGATTATTCAAATACTGAATATGAAAACCACCAGTTCACTTATGGCTCTTGGGAAAACAGTTCAGCAACCCAGCATAAAAGAACAGCCACTTGTTCGATGTGCGGTTATCCAAAAACAGAATATGCAGAACATAAAATTACTACAAGTGAAGCAAAGCGATATGGTACAGAAGATAAAAACGAAATCACTTATCCTCATGATGAGTTTCACAGGTATGATTTAACTTGTTCTGATTGTGATTATGAAAGTTCAAAATATGAGCCTCACGAAATGCATGTAGATAAACCATGGTTTGACAGCGATGCAAAATATCATAATCAGATAACGAGATGTAAAACGTGTACTTTTGGCGTATCCACATACAGATATCATAATTATCCCAAGGAACTTTATACCTATGTTTCGCTTAATGCAACAACTCACAGTATAACAAAACATTGTGATACTTGTACTCGCACAGAAGATGGCGGAACAGCAAAACATAATTTCGTTGTCGGTGAATGGTCAAAGCTTGACGGTTCCGACCCCAATGCAGGAACATATGATAGTAACAAATATCACAAAAGAACTCTCACTTGCTCTGATTGCGGATATGTGAAATATGAGTATGTCGAACACAACATTCAAATTGATGAATATACAGTTCAAAATGCAGATAGGCACTCTTGTGTTCCGAAATGTTCGGATTGTACTTATTCATACAACTTGAACGAACCTCATACATTCAATCCCAAAGATTACAAGTATGAAGTTATCGACAAAGACCGTCATCTGTTTATAAAGCCTTGTGAAAAATGTTCTTATGTGTATGAAGCGAGAGAATGGCACGAAGATTTGGACTCTGATTGTTATTGTGATGACTGCGGTTATCTTATGACAAAGTTCTCTGTAACCGTACCCACAACAATGGTTCTTACAATGGGAACAGACGGTGAAGTTTATGCCCCCTCGGATGTTGTTATCGTCAATAATTCAACAGCGGCTGTATCAGTAAAGAAAGCTGATATAAATTCCCGAAACGGTTGGAATATCGTGCCGTATTCAACGAATATGGCAAATGAAAAAGTCGATGCTAAAAAGATCGGCTTTAAAATGAACGGTATTCAGACAGATAGCTCCGGAACAACGGACAGTCTTTCATACAATAACAGTTGGATAATCGAAAAAGATACATCTTCTTCGGTTGTTTACGATGCGGTTGTTTCCGCTACTTCATCTCCCATTGACGAACAAGTAATTGAAATCGTCTATATTGTTGACTGGAAGGAGTGATAGCCTTTGCAGGAAGAAGTTGAAAGCAAAATGGTCACACTATCCGTTAATACAACAAAGCTCACCGCAAGAACACTCAAGCAGGCATTGGAAAAGTTCCTTGCTCATCAGAGAAACATAGCGGCTCAGCATAATCAGAAGAAAGATGTTATTCCGCACGGAAAGCAGACCGTAAAACAGCTTGCTGCACAGAATCAGGGTTTGACAAATATCGAAATCACCGATAAGAACATAAAAGACTTTGACCGTGTTGCAAGAAAATACGGTGTTGATTATGCCGTAAAAAAGGACAAAACAGTAAGTCCTCCGAAATATCTTGTTTTCTTTAAAGCAAGAGATGCCGATGCCTTAACTGCGGCATTCAAGGAATACACCGCAAATACAATTAAAAAGAAAAACAAAGAACCCATTGCAGTAAAAATAAAGAATATAGCGGAAAAGATTAAATCACTTCCCACCAAAATCAAAAACAAGGAACGTGGTGAACGTTGAGAAATATAAATCTCAAAAAAATTATCGTTCCCAACATTCCGTATGTTGTAATCGGAATTATGGCAACAAAAATAGGTCAGGCTGTCCGACTTGCGCCGGGCAGCGGATTTGAAGGCAAAGCTCTCCATGTAATGGAGGGCTTAACTTATGCCTTTGAAGATATTTTACCGAGCTTTCACATCTTCGATATTATTGTGGGAGTAACAATTGCCGCAGGCATAAGGCTTGCAGTTTATGTTAAGAGTAAAAACGCAAAGAAATATCGTAAGAATGAAGAATACGGCTCTGCCCGTTGGGGAACTCACGATGATATTGCTCCGTTTCAAGACCCTGTATTTCAAAACAATGTAATCCTCACTCAAACAGAAAGTCTGATGATGAGCAACAGACCGAAAGAACCGAAAAACGCAAGAAATAAAAATGTTCTTATCGTAGGCGGTTCAGGTTCGGGTAAAACCCGCTTTTGGATTAAACCGAATCTTATGCAATGCCATTCATCTTATGTTGTAACCGACCCGAAAGGTACGGTTGCGATTGAGTGCGGAAAGATGCTTGAAAAGGAAGGCTACAAAATCAAGATTTTCAATACAATCAATTTTAAAAAGTCCTTCCACTATAACCCCTTTTCATATATCCATTCGGAAAAGGATATATTGAAACTCGTTACCACCCTTATCGCCAATACCAAAGGCGAAGGAAAAGCAGGTGATGATTTTTGGGTTAAAGCAGAAACATTGCTCTACTGTGCCTTAATCGGTTACTTGTGGTATGAAGGTCTTGAAGAAGAGAAGAACTTTGCAACGCTTATTTCTATGATTAACGCAATGGAAGTCAGAGAAGATGATGAAAGTTTCAAAAATCCCGTTGATTATCTGTTTGACGAACTTGAAGCAAAAGACCCCGAACATTTCGCTGTAAGGCAATACAAGAAATACAAACTTGCCGCAGGCAAAACGGCTAAATCAGTTCTGATTTCTTGTGCCGCCCGCCTTGCTCCCTTCGATATTGCAGAAGTAAGAGAAATTACTATGTATGACGAATTGGAGCTTGATATGACGGGTGACAGAAAAACGGCTCTTTTCCTCATAATGTCTGATACGGATGCAACCTTTAATTTCCTCATCTCAATGATTTATACTCAGCTTTTTAATCTGCTTTGCGAAAAGGCTGACGATGTTTACGGCGGAAGATTGCCTATACACGTCAGATGTCTTATTGACGAAGCGGCAAATATCGGTCAGATACCGAATCTTGAAAAACTTATGGCTACAATCCGAAGCCGTGAGATTTCAGCTTGCCTTGTTTTGCAGGCACAGTCACAGCTCAAAGCCTTGTATAAGGATAATGCCGATACAATCATCGGCAACTGTGACAGCAGAATATTCCTCGGTGGTTCAGAGCCGACAACATTGAAAGAGCTTTCAACGGCTCTCGGCAAAGAAACCATTGATACATTTAACACGGGCGAAAGCAGAGGCAGAGAAACCTCGCACAGCCTTAATTATCAGAAACTCGGAAAGGAACTTGCATCAGTTGATGAACTTGCAGTCTTGGATGGCTCAAAATGTATTCTTCAGCTTCGTGGTGTCCGTCCGTTTATGTCAAACAAATATGACATAACAAAACACCCGAAATACAAGCAACTTTCCGACTATGATAAGAAAAATGAGTTTGACATTGAAAAATTCGTGTCAACAAATCTCAGAACAAAGCCGGATGATGTCTATGAAGTTTATGAAATAGATGTATCCGACGAACAACAGCAGTCACCGTAATAACGGTGGCTTTTATATATATCAAGACAAAACGTTCGTATCAACAAAAAATTATAAAAATTGAAAGGAGAAACGTTATGTAGCGAACTAAAGACACGTAAAATCTATACGTATTTTTTTAATGGCATTTTTCAACTCAGCAGTAGATGTACTGCAGACACTCGTTATTGCACTCGGTGCAGGTCTTGGCATCTGGGGTGCAATCAACCTTCTTGAAGGCTACGGCAACGATAACCCCGGTGCAAAGTCGCAGGGTATGAAGCAGCTTATGGCTGGCGGCGGCGTTGCACTCATCGGCATCACTCTTGTACCCCTTCTTTCGGGTCTGTTCGGTTAATAAAAAGACGGACAGAATTTGATTGAGTAATATCAAGCGGCTCTCGTGCTTCGGCACGGGAGCCAACCGAAAGGAGTGACTTGAGCTATGGATACGATTATTCAGGCTATTGAGGATTGGTTTCGGGAAATATTAACCGAAGGAATTACAACCAACCTTACAGGCTTATTCGACCAAGTTAATGAAAAGGTCGGCGAAATAGCAGGACAAGTCGGCTCTACTCCGCAGAATTGGAATACTGCAATATTCAATATGGTTCACAACCTTTCGGAAAACGTAATGGTTCCGATTGCAGGTGTGATTCTCGCTATCGTAATGACCCTCGAACTGATACAGATGATTGTTGAAAGAAATAACTTTCACAACGATGTTGATACATTTCAGTTCTTCAAATGGGCATTCAAAACAGCGGGTGCCGTTCTCATAGTGACGAACACGTGGGATATTGTAATGGCGGTATTCGACCTCGGACATGAAGTTATAGTCGAGTCTGCGGGTGTGGTTATCGGTGATACTTCAATAGATATGACCGATTTCATAACCGATCTCGAAGGTAAACTCGAAGCTATGAGCATAGGCGCACTTATCGGACTGTGGATGCAGTCAGGTATCGTAAAAATCTGTATGGGCATACTCCAAATCTGTATTTTGGTAGTTGTGTTCGGAAGAATGATAGAAATATATCTCGTTACTTCCGTTGCTCCCATTCCTATGGCAACAATGATGAACAAAGAAAGCGGACAGATGGGACAGAACTATCTGCGAAATCTGTTTGCACTTGCATTCCAAGCATTTCTTATCATCGTTTGTGTTGCGATTTATGCGGCACTTGTTGAGAACATCACGGTTACAGATGATATTTCCTATGCAATATGGACTTGTATGGGTTACACCGTTCTTCTCTGTTTCAGCCTTTTCAAAACCGGGTCACTTGCAAAATCTATCTTTAACGCTCATTAACGGAAAGGAGAGATTTCGTGGCTTACGTTCCCGTACCCAAAGATTTAAACGCAGTCAAAACAAAGGCAATGTTCAATCTTACGAAGCGACAGCTTATCTGTTTTGGCGGCGGTGCTGTAATCGCTATACCCCTTTTCTTCCTTTTGAAATCATTTCTCAATGTCAGTGCGGCAGCTATCGTAATGATATTGGTTATGGTTCCGTTTGTTCTTCTCGGAATGTATGAAAAGAACGGACAGCCTTTTGAAAAGGTAGTTAAGAATATGGCAGAGGTTCTGTTCATCAGACCGAAACAGCGACCTTATATGACTAACAACTATTACGCCGTTCTCGAAAGGCAGGATAAGTTAGATAAGGAGGTTGAAGCGATTGTCGGCAAACAGAAAAATGACTAAAGAACAGCAGAAACAGATTGATGCTGCTGTTGCAAAAGCAAAAAGCAAAGATAAAAAGCAGATGTCAGCTCAGGACAGTATTCCGTTTCAGCGAATGTTCAAAGACGGCATCTGCCGTGTAACAGATAACTATTACACAAAAACGGTTAAGTTTCTTGATATAAACTATCAGCTTAACAACAATGAGGATAAAAACGCCATCTTCGATTCTTGGTGTGATTTCCTTAACTATTTCGATTCATCGGTTAAATTTCAGCTTTCATTCATCAATCTTACGGGGGCAAAAGAAGTTTATTCCGATAACATCACAATTCCCGTTCGTGGAGATATGTTTGACGGTATTGCAATCGAATATCAGAAATTCCTCCGTGAACAGCTTGCAAAGGGTAACAACGGTATTGTAAAGACAAAATATCTTTCTTTCGGTATCGAAGCTCCGTCAATAAAGCAGGCAAAACCCCGTCTTGAGCGACTTGAAGCAGATATTATCACCAACTTTAAAAAGTTAGGTGTTATTGCTACTCCCGTAAACGGAAGGGAAAGACTTAAAATTATGCACGGTATGTTCCATACCGATGAAAAGATACCCTTCAATTTCTCTTGGGACTGGCTTGCTTCTTCCGGACTTTCCGTAAAAGACTTTATCGCTCCCAGCTCGTTTGAGTTTGCAAACGGCAAAACATTCGGTATCGGCAAGAAAGTCGGTGCCGCTTCATTTCTGCAAATTCTCGCACCTGAAATCAATGACCGAATGCTTGCGGATTTCCTCGATATGGAATCAAATGTCGTGGTGTCAATGCACGTTCAGTCTGTTGACCAAGTAAATGCGATTAAAACGGTAAAGAGAAAAATTACCGACCTTCAGAAAATGAAGATTGAAGAACAGAAAAAGGCAGTTCGTGCGGGTTACGATATGGATATTATTCCGTCTGACCTTGCAACATACAACAATGAAGCTACGAAACTGCTTCAGGACTTGCAGAGCCGAAACGAAAGAATGTTTCTTCTCACCTTTATCGTTCTCAATGTTGCAGACAACAAACAGAAGCTCGATAACAATGTTTTTCAGGCAAGTTCGATTGCTCAAAAATACAACTGTCAGCTTGTAAGACTTGATTTCCGACAGGAACAGGGTCTTATGAGCAGTTTACCCCTTGCATACAACCAAATAGAAATTCAGCGAGGCTTGACCACATCAAGCGTCGCTATTTTTATACCCTTCACAACGCAGGAACTTTTCCAGACGAGTAAGGAAGCTCTTTATTGCGGTCTTAACGCATTGTCGAACAACTTGATAATGGTTGACCGTAAGCTGCTTAAAAATCCCAACGGTCTTATTCTCGGTACTCCCGGTTCGGGTAAATCTTTCTCGGCAAAGAGAGAGATTTCAAATGTTTTCTTCGTAACAGATGACGACATTATTATATGCGACCCCGAATCCGAGTACGGAGCATTGGTTGAAAGGCTTGACGGTCAGGTTATTAAGATTTCACCCACATCCGAGGACTTTATAAATCCTATGGACTTGAACCTTAACTATTCTGATGACGAAAATCCGCTGACCCTCAAATCCGATTTCATTCTTTCGCTGTGCGAACTTATCGTTGCAGGCAAAGACGGATTACAGCCTGTTGAAAAAACAATCATTGACCGTTGTGTACGCCGTGTATATACGGAGTATCTTGCTAATCCCGTTCCCGAAAATATGCCCATTCTTGAAGATTTGTATAACGAACTGCGTAAGCAGGAAGAAAAAGAAGCGCAGTATATCGCTACTGCTCTTGAAATCTATGTTACGGGTTCACTCAATGTTTTCAATCACCGCACGAATGTAGATATTCGCAGCCGTGTTGTCAGCTATGACATCAAAGAACTCGGAAAACAGCTCAAAAAAATCGGTATGCTTATCGTTCAGGATCAGGTATGGAATCGTGTTACCGTAAACCGTGAAGCTCACAGAGCTACCCGTTATTACATTGACGAAATGCACCTTCTGCTCAAAGAAGAACAGACGGCTGCATACACGGTTGAAATTTGGAAGCGATTCCGTAAATGGGGCGGCATACCGACGGGCATAACGCAGAATGTCAAAGATTTGCTCTCATCGAGAGAAATCGAAAATATCTTTGAAAACTCCGACTACATATATATGCTCAATCAGGCTTCGGGCGACAGACAGATTCTTGCAAAGCAGCTCAATATTTCCCCTCATCAGCTTTCTTATGTAACTCAGTCAGGCGAAGGTGAAGGTCTTATCTTCTACGGCAGTACCATATTGCCGTTTACAGACCGTTTCCCGAAGGATACGGAACTGTATTCGATTATGACAACAAAGCCGCAGGAAAAAGCGGACTGATACTTTACTATAAGGAGTTAAAAATTATGAATAACGGAAATATTATCAGATGCACATTTGAATCAAAGAACTTCGGCGATATTCGTGTCATTTATGACAACAATGAGGTTTATTTCAGCGCCAGAGATGTTGGTTCTGCTTTCGGTTTCAGAGAACCCACCAAATGCGTAAGCAAGTATTGCAAAGCAATCCACCGTTACCGTCACGAAACATCCGGCGGTATGCAGACACTCAATTTCATCGACTATATGGATGTCATTCATCTGTATAAGTATTCAAAGGAAGAAAACGCAAACGACCTTCTTGCATATCTCGCAAGAATTTGTATCGCTCTTAAAGAAGCGGATATGACGGTTCCCGAATTGCTTCCTGAAGAAAGCGGATATTTCAATGACGAGTTCATTGATGATGACGGCTACAATGAAAGCGATGATTACGATTACTGTGATGACTGCGATTGTTATGATGACTGTTGTTGTGACGGTGATTGTGACAGTTGTGATGAATGCTTCGATTGTGATGAAGCCGATGAATACGAAGCTCCCGTTTTTGATGTTGAAAAGGTTCTTGACGAAATCGGCGATATGGTTCGTTCATTTGAGGAAAAATACGGCATCCTTATTGCGGTTGAAGGTATATAC
>JAXJVE010000415.1:0-2493 GCA_036308705.1 Acutalibacteraceae bacterium | reverse complement strand
TAATTATGTTGCCCGCACCGCAAGCATTAAGAAGCCTTGCAATAGCCGAACCTGCCGAACCCGCACCGCTCATTGCAACCGTACAGTTTTCAAGCTTTTTGCCCACACATCTGAGTGCGTTGAGCACAGCCGCAAGCACAACAACCGCCGTACCGTGCTGATCATCGTGAAAAACGGGAATATCGCAGATTTCTTTGAGTCTGCGTTCAATTTCAAAGCATCTCGGAGCTGCAATATCCTCAAGATTTATACCGCCGAAACTGCCCGCAAAAAGCGAAACCGCTTTAACTATTTCATCAGTATCTTTTGAGCGTATGCAAAGCGGAATTGCATCAATCCCCGCAAATTCCCTGAAAAGAAGGCACTTGCCTTCCATAACGGGCATACCCGCTTCGGGGCCGATATCGCCAAGGCCGAGCACCGCAGTGCCGTCGGTTATAACGGCAACGGTGTTCCATCTTCTTGTAAGCTCATAGCTTTTGTTTATATCCTTCTGAATTTCAAGGCAAGGTGCGGCAACACCGGGAGTATATGCGAGCGACAAATCCTGTTTGCAGTTTGCACTAGCCCTTGCTTTTGTTTCGAGCTTGCCCTTCCATTCATAGTGAAGTCTTAAAGACTCCTTTAAATAATCCATAATTTATCTCCTATTTAGCCCAACCCATTGAGCATTTTACAGCACGCTTCCAATCGGCATAAAGTGAATTTCTTTTTTCGATATCCATTTCGGGATTGAAAACTTTTGCAACCTCACGGTTGTGCTTGATTTCGTCAATATTTTCCCACAAACCAACGGCAAGACCCGCAAGATATGCGGCACCGAGAGCCGTTGTTTCAACATTCAGCGGTCTGTTTACGCTGCAGCGGATCATATCCGCCTGAATCTGCATCATAATGTTGCTGACACTTGCACCGCCGTCAACACGAAGCTCGGTAAAATCAATTTCTGAATCCGATTTCATAGCTTCAAGCAAATCGGTTACCTGATATGCAATAGCCTCAAGCACGCTTCTCGCAATATGAGCTCTGTTAACGCCTCTTGTAAGACCCACAAGAGTACCTCTTGCGTACATATCCCAATAAGGTGCACCGAGCCCCGTAAACGCAGGCACAAAATAAATGCCGTTTGAATCGGGAACACTTTCTGCAAGTTCATCACAGCGTTTTGCAGTATCAATCATGTGAAGCTCGTCACGGAGCCACTTGATAACCGAACCCGCATTGAAAGCCGAGCCTTCGATTGCATATTCAACCTTATCGCCTATGCCCCACGCAACGCCCGTAAGAAGATTATTCTTTGATTTGACACGGGTTTCGCCTGTGTTCATAAGCAGGAAACAACCTGTGCCGTATGTATTTTTAGCCTGACCGGGTTCAAAACATCCCTGACCGAAAAGTGCCGCAGGCTGGTCGCCGATTGCACCGCAGATGGGAATACCTTCAAGAAATTCAAGGCCGAGAATACCCTTTGAAACTCTGCCGTAGATTTTGCTTGACGGAACGGGCTCGGGCAGAATTGACATAGGAATATCAAGCTTTTCGCAAAGATACTTATCCCAGCAAAGATTATCAACATCAAAAAGCATTGTTCTTGATGCGTTTGAATAATCCGTAACGTGAACACTGCCGCCCGTAAGATTCCAGATAAGCCAGGTTTCAACAGTGCCGAAAAGAAGTCTGCCTTGTTCGGCAAGCTCTCTTGCTCCTGCAACGTTATCAAGAATCCACTTGATTTTTGTTCCCGAGAAATATGCATCTATCAAAAGACCCGTTTTGTCTTTTATATATTCTTCAAGACCCTGAGCCTTGAGCTCTTCGCAAAGCTCTGCAGTTCTTCTGCACTGCCACACAATTGCATTATAAACGGGTTTGCCCGTCTGTCTGTCCCAAAGAATGGTTGTTTCTCGCTGATTTGTTATGCCGATACCCGCAATTTCGCAGGGGTTGATTCCACCCTGCATAATGCACGACGAAACAGCCTGAAACTGACTGTAAAGAATCGAAAGAGGGTCGTGTTCAACCCAGCCTGCCTGCGGATAAATCTGCTCAAATTCGTTCTGTGCCTTGCTGACTATATTGCCTTTTTTATCAAAAATGATAGCTCTCGAACTCGTTGTTCCCTGATCAAGAGCGAGAACATATTTTGCCATAAAGACCACCCTTTCGTTATTTCACGCCGAAATATTTTATCGCGTTGTTATATGAAATATCTTCTGCTATTTTGCAGATTGTTTTTTCATCATAAGGATAAAGTCCGTCTGCAACCATATCACCGAGAAGTCCGCACATAATTCTGCGGAAATATTCGTGGCGGGGATACGAAAGGAATGAACGTGAATCCGTTACCATTCCAACAAACTTGCCGATTGCACCGAGGTTTGCGAGTGCCTTCATCTGCTCTCTCATACCGTCAATATGGTCATTAAACCACCATGCAGAGCCGAACTGAATTTTGGATTTAATTCCGCCTGCCTGGAAGTTTCCAAGCATTGT
>JAXJVE010000414.1:0-3620 GCA_036308705.1 Acutalibacteraceae bacterium | reverse complement strand
TATTGAGAGAAACCATACGGATATCATTATAATACAAAGCCTGTTCTTCGTGATTATAAGTCATATCCTTAAAGAAATTATTATTTTCGGTTTTAACGGAAATAGCGGTAAGTTTTCTGATAATAGAAACGTGAACCTTGCTCTCAAGAATAACCTTGATATCAACATAAGAAAGCAGGTCGTGAAGCATATCGTAATATTCCTGATATTCCTGTTTATTAAGAACACCTTCGGGGATTTCACGGTCAAGTCGCCATCCGATATCGTATGCAAGAACGTTCTGAATATAAGGGATTACACATCCGTAACGTTCCTTTGACATTTCAATCAGAGAATAATAATATTTTCTCGGAGAAACGGTGTAATAATCAATATTTTTTCTCTGATTCTGAACAGCAGATGACTGATCACGGCGTTTTCTGTAAAAATGTCTTGCTTCAAACACCAAACCGAGCTTGGCTTTCTTCAATATAATCTCATTGATAAAAAGGCTGTCTTCACCGAATTTTATGCCGTATGCAAATCTTGTGTCGCCTATTGCTTCAGCCTTGATAACAGACGATGTAACGTGAAGCTGAATGGAGTTATGCTCACCTTCCTGAGAAAGGTCGGCAACTCTTGTTCCGGGTTTATATTTATAATCAACGGCATGGAATGCACTCGTTGCTTCAAAAAACTTCATTCGGCTTGAAACAACATCAACCTCATCATAATGCTCTTCAAAGAAATTATAAATTTTCTCAAAAGCGGTTGATGCCCACTTATCATCTGAATCAAGAAAATTTATATACTTGCCTTCAGCATAAGGGATACCCGCATTTCTTGCGGCACTTACACCTGCATTCTTCTGTTTGATATATTTGATGTTTTCGGGGTATTCCTTGACATATCTCATACAGATTTCTTCGCTGTTATCGGGTGAACCGTCATTAACAAGAATAATCTGTATGTTCTTTTTAAAACCGATTGACTGTGCAATAACAGAATCAACCGTTTCGTGCAGAAACTTTTCAACATTATATATGGGTATGATAACAGAAAACTTATATTTCCATTCCTTCATAATAAGCATCTCCGAAACATAATACTTTTTTATCTTTAAAAGTATACAATATATAAATATATTTGTCAAGAAATGTGCAAGGTACAAAACAACTACATATGTTAATTATTTACATTCTTTGAACATTGTGATAAAATGAATAAAAACAAAACGAACGGAAGATTTTATGCAAAAAATAAACGGTTTAAGCAAAAGAAATTCAGGTGTCGATTTACTGCGTATAATATCAATGATTATGATTGTTATTCTTCACCTCCTCGGTCACGGAGGAATCCTGAAAGAATATGATATTTTCACAGCGGGTCATTATTTAACCTGGGTGCTCGAAATAATTGCATACTGTGCCGTAAACTGCTATGCATTGATTTCGGGTTATGTCGGCATCAACTCAAAATTCAGATATTCAAATCTTCTCAGTTTATGCATAAACGTTGTTTTTTACACTTTAATCATCACATCGCTTTTCGGAATCTTCTCCCCCGGCTCCGTTAATGCACAGACATTCAAAAAAGCAGTTTTCCCTTATGCTTACAATGTATATTGGTATTTCGCGGCATATTTCTGTATGTATTTCTTCATTCCGTTCTTCAATCATCTTATAAACACATTAAAAAAAGGAGAAGCAACGGCACTTGTTATCTCTTTGATTTTTGTATTTTCTCTTTTGCCGACAATTGTTCAGTCGGATATTTCGCACACATTTAAGGGTTACAGTGCATTATGGTTAGGCATACTCTACCTTATCGGTGCTTATATTAAAAAATACGATATCGGAGCAACCGTTAAAAAATCAAAACTTATCACACTTTACTTTGTCTGCATACTTATAAATTGTTTCAGCAAATTTTTTGTTGAATACGGTTCTGTTCATTTATGGAAGAATCCTCAGAACAGCAATATGCTTATCAGCTACACATCCCCCACCGTTCTTGCAACCGCTGTTATTATGCTTATTCTTTTCTCAAAATTCAGGCACGGCAAAACATCAGAAAAAATCATTTCATTCTTTGCACCGCTTACTTTCGGCGTATATTTAATCCACGATGAACCGCTGATACGAAGCAATTTTATAACTGATAAAATGACTTTTCTGACAGAGCTTAATCCCGCATTGATGATTGTATCTTTAATCGGAATATCGGTTGCAATATGGCTTGTCTGCTCTTTGATTGACAAGCTCAGGCTCGAATTTTTCAAGCTTATTAAAGTCAAGCAATTCTGCGACAAAATAATTGAAATTATTTCAGCAAAATTAAGCAAATCAACGCAAACACACTGATTATATAATATTGACAAAAACCATAAAAAAGTATATCATAATAGATTGTATAAACATCTTTACGGAGGATATTTATGACAAGATACGACAGTGCAAAAGAGCTTTACGGCAAATTCGGAATTGATACCGAAGAAGCGTTAAACAAACTCGGCAATATCACCGTTTCCGTTCATTGCTGGCAGGGTGATGATGTTGGCGGTTTTGACGGTGACGATGCTCTTTCAGGCGGTATTCAGACTACCGGCAACTACCTCGGCAAAGCAAGAACACCCGATGAACTTATGGCAGATATTGATAAGGCATTCAGCCTTATTCCCGGCAAAAAGAAGCTTAACCTTCACGCTTGTTATGCGATTTTTGAAGGTGAAAAGGCAGACAGAGATGCACTTAAACCCGAACATTTCAAAAAATGGGTTGAGTATGCAAAAGAAAGAAACATAGGCATTGATTTTAACCCCACTTTCTTCTCACATCCTATGGTTAAAGACGGTCTTACTCTTTCATCACCTGATGAAACCGTTCGCAAATTCTGGGTTGAACACGGTAAAAGATGTGTTGAACTTTCTGATTATTTTGCAAAAGAAACAGGCTATCCCTGTGTTATGAACATATGGATTCCTGACGGATACAAGGATATCCCCGCAGACAGACTTTCGCCCAGACTCCGTTTCAAAAAATCACTTGATGAAATTCTTGAAACTCCTTATGATAAAAAGAATGTATATATTACTCTTGAATCAAAGGTTTTCGGCATCGGTCTTGAATCGTATACCGTAGGTTCTGCAGAATTCTGCCTGAGCTATTCAATCAGCAAGGGTATTACTCCCCTTATGGATAACGGTCATTATCATCCCACCGAGCTTGTATCGGATAAAATTCCGTCAATGCTTGCATTCAGCGATAAGATTGCACTCCATATCACAAGAGGTGTTCGTTGGGACAGCGACCACGTTGTTATTCTTGATGATGAAACAAAAGAGATTGCAAAAGAAATCGTAAGAAACGATGCACTCGACAGAGTATTTATTGCAACAGACTATTTTGATGCATCAATCAACAGAATCAGCGCTTGGGTAACAGGTGTAAGAAATGTTCAGAAGGCTCTTCTTTTTGCACTTCTTCAGCCAAACGGCAAAATGAAAGAACTTCAGGACAATGCAGATTTTACTGAGCTTATGATTCTCAGCGAAGAAATGAAAACAATGCCCTTCGGCGATATCTGGGCAGAGTTTTTGAACAGACAAGGTACAGAAAGCTGTTATCTTAACAGCATTAAAG
>JAXJVE010000413.1:0-2262 GCA_036308705.1 Acutalibacteraceae bacterium | reverse complement strand
TTGAAGATGAGGAATAAATTATGAAAACCGTTTTCAGATATTTCACACCCGATGACAAAGCAGAATTTTTCAGAATGGTAAAAAAATTCTATGCTCCGCCCGCCGTGTTGCATTTTCCAAGCGACGAAGTTATGCTTTCAAGTTTTGACGCATCAATCGTTATGCCCGAACTTGTAAAAGGAATTATGTTTGAGGTTGACGGAAGCGCAGCAGGCTATGCGGTTGTTTCGATGAAATTTGAAACAGAGGTTGGCGGTATGGCTGCCTGGATTGAAGAACTGTTTGTTGACGATGAATTCAGAAACCGAGGCATCGGCACAGAATTTTTTGAATTCCTGAAAAACGAGCTTAAAGGAAAAATCAAGAGAATCAGACTTGAAGTCGGCGATGAAAATGGCGATGCAAAACGCCTGTATCAAAAACTCGGCTTTGAATTTCTTGATTACAAACAAATGGTAATTGACAAAGAATTTTAATCAACAAAAAACGGAGCGCAATCGCACTCCGTTTTTATTTTTAACTAAAGAAATTATATATCTTACCCAAGAATTCATACAACGCAACTGCATACGGATTAAGAACATCCCAGAACCATTCTTCATAAAGTGTGGTCCATTTATGAATATCCCTGTAAAGATACAGAAGCTCGCAATCCGAAAGTTTATTTTGAGAACCCTCACCGAAAACGAGAACTCCCATTTCCTTAAGATCGTGATGAAGCTGTTCGCGGGCGTTCATATAAACATAAGGGAACTGCAACATCGAAAACTCGGATTTTTTATTTGAACACTTCCAGAATCTCCACGAAAGTTCTGACCTTTTGATCTGTGCAAGCTGTTCATCGGTCTGAGCCGCATCTTTTGCCTTCTGCCAAAGAGAATCGCAATATTCAACATCTTTGTTTGTGAAATTATAAAGAGTAGCGGTTGA
Source organism: Acutalibacteraceae bacterium (assembly GCA_036308705.1). Taxonomy (GTDB): domain Bacteria; phylum Bacillota; class Clostridia; order Oscillospirales; family Acutalibacteraceae; genus CAG-177. The sequence continues at coordinate 1,332 of JAXJVE010000413.1, read as the reverse complement.
AGACTGATAAATGGTAAGGTGTTTATTATCCGTAACTGCGTGTTCCGTAATTATATCAATAAATTCTCTTATGTAGCATCCGCCGGAGCCGTAAACCGCATTGAGATAACCGTTCATTTCGGCACTGTAATCAAGATACGGATTCTGCATAAGCTTTGAAAGAAGATATGTTCTCATCTCGTCAAATTCAGCATCACAATCGTCAATATAATAATTGCCCTCTTCATACAAGCCCTTTGCGTTATTCTCATAAAAAATCTGAACATTTCTTTGCATTACTCCGAAATTCGGAAAAATGCAGGCTGTTTCTCTGTAGTTATTCACATAGTCCCAGATATAAATTCTGTTGCATATTTTACCCCATTCTCTGAGGTCGTTCATAAATTCAACGTTCTGCTTGCAGTCAGGGTTATCAAGTGTATGCCCGAAACAACATTCAATTGAACAGAGTCTTACTATAACATCTTCCCTCGGTTTAACAACAGAAGGTGCTTTTCTTGTATACTGATATGCAAAAGTATCAAACACAACATTTTCATAACCGTGTTCTTTTACTCTTCTTGCAATTTCATTTGTGAACGAAATCATTGTACCCGACTGAGAACCGTTTTCTTCATCAACGGCTTTACACCTATCGCACTGACAGTAGAACTGATTATCGTGCTGAGTAAGTGAAACTATCTGCATATCAGCGTCGGGATTATGCTCTGCTTTAAGCAAATCGAGAACTTCTGCCGTTACAATTTCTTTTACATTTTCATTTGTAAGGCAAAGCTGATTAGGATTTCTTACCCCTTTATGCAGTGCAAAATATTCGGGATGCTGCTCAAAATATGTTTCAGATTTACAAAAATAGGTTGTAAAGGTATGGCAAAACGCTCCGATATAATCAACCGCTGAGCCTTGTTCCTGAGTAAAATCTCTGTAAACCCCGCCCGTCAATCCGTTTGCGAGTGAAAACTCGGCATCACGCGAGCTTGCAGTATCGGTTTCGGTATACTCGAAATACGGTGTATACGCATCGTTGATTCCGTTGGGAACAGAAAGATTTTTATTCTCGGGGATAACCGTAACTTCCGATTCATACCAATGGCAACCGCAGTATTTTTCAAGAAAAGCATAAACACCGTTAATTGTTCCTTTGTTACCCGCACCGCTGATAACAAGTTTATCTGCTGATGATATGATAACATAACTGCCGTCTGCCGATGAAGAAAAATCGTTATCGGTTCGGTTTGATTCGCCTATACAAATCTCAAATCCGTTTGAGTCTGCATCATCGGTAACCACCGCCATATTTCCGCCGATTATCTGATCAAGATAAAATTTCAG
>JAXJVE010000412.1:0-6708 GCA_036308705.1 Acutalibacteraceae bacterium | reverse complement strand
CAAGATAACAGCTCTGTTGCTCTTTGAGAAAAAACACAGGGTTCACACGGATGAAATGAATCAAGCTTCATATCGGCAAGATGTTCGTAAGGAAAAAGATATTTATCTTCGCCTCTTGTAACGCTCTGCCACACCTCAAACGTGAACTCGACAGAGGTGGAACGGAAGCTGAAATCACGCACCATACGGCGTATAAACCGCATATCTCTTTTTGAGAGAAGCACATCGCCGTTTTGATCATAAACTCTTGATGAAACGCTGACATAAATTCTGAAAAGCTCTTTTGCATCAAGATTATCGGTTATAACAGGATTGAGGGCGTGAAGCCCTTCGAAAATTATTACATCGTTTTCTCTGAGTTCAATTGATTTTGCATTATTTATCCTCTCCCCTGTTTTAAAATCAAAAACGGGAAGCGAAGATTTTCGGGTATGAGAAAGTTCATAAAGCTTTGAATGAAGAAGCCCGATATCAAGTGCTTCAACACATTCATAATCAGGTTTGCCGTTTTCATCAAGAGGATAACCAACGCTTCGGGGATGGTAAAAATCATCGAGCGAAACGGTGTATGCCTTGCCGCCGAGGGAATTTATATATCCCGAAAGGATTTTTGCCGTTGTGGTTTTACCTGATGAACTCGGGCCTGCAAGCATAACAATTTTTTTGCTTTTATCAAAAAATATCTTTTCAGCCGTCGTTTTTACTTTGTTATGGTACTCATCTGAGCATTTCTGAAGAAACTGCAACGGATTTTTTGCTTTTTCATTAATAATTTCAAGAGTATATCTGTCATTCATTTATATCACCCATAAATTTTATTATGACAAATAGAAGCTCTTTATTCCGTTTTTGCGTTCACTGATTTTGTCAAAATCGGAAATATATTCATACGGATATTTATAATTAAAAATTCTTTCAACATTATGTGTACCCGGTTCACAGAGTTTTATTACCGCACCCGCACCTACGGCAAGAACGGTATGGCACTCTTCCATCATAAACACGTTATAAAGACATTCGTGACCAGATTTGCACCAACCCACATTTTCGAGGTTGCCAACGCATTTGCTCTGACGGTACATATAATACGGTGAATATCCGCATTCCGAAAGGCGTGAAGCGGCATATTCAAGCATCTTTTTGGCGGTATTTCCGCCCGCAACTTCAGTGCCCGCCGCATTGAGGTTTGACGAGCGTTTGAGTGCAAGAGTATGTACGGTTATGTTTTCGGGTGCAAGAGAGATTGCAGTATCAACACTTGCACAAAAATCATCAAATGTTTCGCCCGGTAAACCCGCAATAAGATCCATATTGATGCTGTCAAAACCGTAAGCCTTTGCAAGCTGATACGCTTTTACAGACTGCTCAACAGTATGGTCTCTGCCGATTTCTTCAAGGGTTCTGAGGTTGAAGGTCTGCGGATTTATACTGATTCTGCCAACATTGTGAAGCCTGAGTATACGGAGCTTTTCGGGTGTTACGGTATCGGGTCTTCCAACCTCAACCGTATATTCCCTCACCGTTGACAAATCAAAGCTTTTTTCGATTGCGGTCAGAAGTCTGTCCATCTGCGGAGCTTCAAGCACACCGGGTGTACCTCCGCCGAAATAAACACTCTCAAGCCTCAGACCGAGTTCAGATGCAATTTCACCCGTCATCTCAATTTCCTGTGCAAGTTTATCAAGATATTCGGGAAGAATTCTTTTTGCGTTTGAGTTGCCTATTGAGTGCGATACAAACGAACAATAACTGCACCTTGTGGGGCAGAAAGGAATCGAAACATAAAGGCTGAAAGATTTATCCTGTGAAAGTCCGATTATTTTTTGTTCAGCATCGGCAACTGTAAAAGCAAGGCGTGCCTTTTCTTCGCTTACAAGCAGCTCTTTTGTAAAATATTCCCACGCCTCATCCCTGCTCATATCTTCAAGCAAACGCAGAACAAGTTTTGAGGGGCGTACACCTGTCTGAATTCCCCAGGGAGGAGTGTAGCCTGTTATATCAGAAAGTGCCTCAAAAATAAGCTGTGCGGTTTTAAGCTCACACTTATCTCTCATTTCCTCTTCGCTTGCCGTAACAACGGCTTCAAGAGTACGCACTTCACCTTCGATATTCGCTTCAACACGGATAAGATTGCCGTTTTCACACTTTTCACAGTGCGTATCAACGGTTTTTGAATCCTCACCGCTGCCGTCATAAACTATATTAATTTTTTCGTTTGGGAAATAGACCCTGCACAGACTTTCACATTCATAGTGAAAATCGTGACCGAAAATTCTTAATATCACTTACTTTACCATCCTTCTGATGTACCAATTACGTTTTCTTTCGCTCTCAAGAGTTGTTGCTCTGTTATGGCCTGGCAAAACATCATAATTGCCGTCAAGAGCAATAAGTCTTTTAAGAGATTCAATCATTTTTTCGTCGCTGCCGTCGGGGAAATCCGTTCTTCCCGCCGTCATACAAAACAGAGTATCTCCGCTGATAATCACTCTGTCTTTTTCAAGAATATAGCATACACTTCCGTTGGTGTGACCGGGAGTGCTCATAACTTTTATTTCTTCTTCGCCGAGCATAATAACGTCGCCTTCTTTAACGGTTATATCTGCCGTTACGGGGTACTGAGGCTCGGGAAAATTGCCTTCACAGAGGCTCTTTTTGGGGTCGATAAGGTGGTCGGCATCGGCTTCGTGAATAACAACCTTTGCTCCCCTCTCCTTCTGCAGACCGTAAACGCCCAGAATATGGTCAAAATGGCCGTGTGTAAGCAAAACATATTCGGGATTTATGTTTTTTTCATCAAGAACATCGGTTATAAAGTTATCATACCAGCCCGGGTCGACAATTGCACATTTACCTGTTTTTTCATCTTCAAGAAGATAACAGTTTGCAAAAATTTCGTGACCGAGCTGAATCTGTGTTATTTTCATTTTTTGCTCTCCCATATATCTGTATCCATAACTATTGTTACAGGGCCGTCGTTTAAAATATCAACTTTCATATCAGCCGCAAAAACGCCTGTTTCAACTTTTGAAACACCGTTTTCAAGCAGCTTTTTACAAAAATATTCATAAAGTCGGTTAGCTTCGTCAGGCGGTGCGGAATCGGTAAACGAAGGCCTGTTGCCCTTTCTGATATCGGCACAGAGTGTAAACTGCGAAACAACAAGTATTTCGCCGCCGATGTCAAGAATACCTTTGTTCATTTTGCCGTTTTCATCCTCAAACACACGCAGTTTTGAGATTTTTGCGGCAAGCAATTCTGCCTGAGCTTCACCGTCGCCGTCCATTACACCGAGAAGCACATTGAAACCCTTACCGATGCTTCCTTTTATTTCACCGTCAACACTTACCGACGATTTTATTACACGTTGTATTACAGCTTTCATCAGATACCTGACCTTTCAATGCTCAGCACACCTTCGATTTTGTCGATTTTCTGAACAAGGGTATTGAGATGTTCAACACCGTTTACAGAAACCGTAACCATAACTATCGCTCTGCCGTCTTTGGTATTACGGGTACTGATATCGTTAATCATAATACGCATATTTGCAAGAAGGCTTGAAACATCCGCAAGCAGACCGATTCTGTTAAGGCAATAAATCTGAAGTGTACACTTGAATTCTTCACGCACATTGCTATCCCAATAAGCATTGATCCATCTGTCGGGTTCACCTGCTTTACTTATATCGTCAGGCACATTTGTGCATTTTTTTGTATGAATTGAAACACCGTGACCCCTTGTTATGAAGCCGATAATATCATCGCCCGGCAACGGGTTGCAGCAACGTGAAAACTTGATAAGGCAGTTGTCGATACCCTCAACAATAACGCCTTCCTTACTTTTGGTAACTTTCTTCTGGGGAACTATATTTATAACAGGTTGCTCTGTTTTGTTAAGCTTTGCGTAATCCTCTTTGATTCTCGGCATAAGTCGCATAAGCGAAATTCCGCCGTAACCGATTGCGGCATAAAAATCATCGGCATCCTTGCAACGCTGTCTTTCGGCAATTCTGAGAATAAACTCATTGTATTCGCTTTCACTCAGGCGGATAAAGTTGCGTCTGAATTCACGTTCAATCTGAGATTTGCCTTCAACAATATTTTCTTCTCTGCGTTCTTTTTTGAACCACTGCCTGATTTTGCTGCGAGCCTGACTCGTTTTGACAATATTGAGCCAATCTCGGCTTGGGCCTTTGCCCTGCTGAGAAGAGGTCATAATCTCAATAATTTCGCCTGTTTTAACGTTATAGTCAAGCGGAACAATTTTTCCGTCAACCTTAGCACCAACCATTTTATTGCCGACTGCCGAATGGATTGCATAAGCAAAGTCAACAACGGTTGCCCCCAAAGGAAGGCTGAAAACATCGCCTTTGGGAGTGAAAACAAACACTTCTTCGGGAACAAGGTCAGTTTTGATTGTTGAAACAATATCTTCAACATTTTCGGTATCGCTCTGGCTTTCAAGAAGCTGTCTTATCCATGCAAGGCGTTCTTCAAATCTTGCGGTACCGTTGATGCCGAGTTTATATTTCCAGTGAGCCGCAATACCGTATTCCGCAGTATGGTGCATATCCCATGTTCTTATCTGAACCTCAAACGGGATACCCTCCTTGCCGAGAACTGTTGTATGAAGCGACTGGTACATATTGGGCTTCGGTGTTGAAATATAATCCTTGAATCTGCCCGGAATAGGCTTATACATATCGTGGATTACACCGAGGCAGTTATAACAGTCGATAACCGTATCAACGATTATACGAACTGCATATATATCATAAATCTGATCAAAATTCTTATTCTGCATATACATCTTACGGTATATGCCGTGAACGGATTTGATTCTGCCGCTTACGTGAGCACCCGCAACAACGCTTTCCATTCTCTCGCCGATTTTATCTTTTATATCGGTAAGGAACTCGGTTCTTGTTTTGCTCTGATTTTCGAGCGACTGCTCAATTTCGTGATAAGCAACGGGGTCAAGATAGCTGATTGATAAATCTTCAAGCTCCTCTTTGATGGCACGGATACCGAGTCTGTGAGCAATGGGAGCGTAAATTTCGCTTGTTTCTCTCGCAATCTCTCTTCTTCTCTGTTCGGGTTTAAACATAAGAGTTCTCATATTATGAAGTCTGTCGGCAAGCTTGATAATGATAACTCGGATATCTCTCGACATCGCAATAAGCATTTTGCGAACATTCTCCGCCTGCTGTTCTTCTTTGGTCTGAAGAGGAACTTTACCGATTTTTGTAACGCCGTCAACAAGGTCGGCGATAGTTTCGCCAAACTGTTTTTTTACTTCGGAATATGTCATTGCAGTATCTTCAACGGTATCGTGAAGAAGTGCCGCAATAATTGACGCCTGATCCATACCGAGGCTTGCAAGTATAACCGCAACGCTCAGCGGATGCATAATATAAGGCTCACCCGAAAGACGCACCTGACCCTTATGGGCTTCATCCGCAATACGGTATGCCTTTTCTATATCATTGCGTTCGGACTCCGTACAGTTTTCGCCGATAAGGCCGAGAAGTATTTTCATACATTCCTCGGGTGATGAACCGGTACAACAGCTGTTTTTTCTGAAATCCTTCATAAATTATCCCTCACTCAAATTAAAGGAACGCTCTTATCCTCTTCATTATATGCGATTCCTCAAGATTTACTTTAGGCGGATTTTCGGGAACATAAATCATATCATCCTCATCCGCTTCAAAAATACCTGTTTCAAGCATCATATCAGCAACGGCATTTATCTTTGCAAGGCTTTCACCGTTATCGCCGAGCCTTACGCAGAGTGCCTCATAGCATCTGTCCTTAAGCGGCTCCGCCTTGATGCTTTTGAAAACTTCAACCTGAAGCTGTCTGTCGGGAAGAACGGCAATTGCTTCATCAACGGTAAGTTTTTCCTGCCTTGAAAATTTTTCATAAAGGCTGATAGACGAAAGAACTTTTGCTTCATCTGTCAGCGAAGGACGTATACCCCTGACTATTATTGACACTCTGGTTTCGCCGTTATAGGTATTTTTATCAAGATTAACGGCAAGGTCAACGGTATCTCCTTTTTTGAAGGGGAATTTTTTCTCTGCCATGCCGAAATATACAACATTTATTCTTGAACCGTTTTTTGAAACAGTCATTCTGATATGTTTACCTTCGGATATACCCGAAACATCATCAATTCTTACTCCGAAAACGCCGAAGCAAGGCTGAGGATTACCCGCACCGAAAGGTTCAAGCAGATTCATTGCCGAAAGCATTCCGAGATTTATTGACGAAGGCTGTAAACGGCAATCAATTTTCTGAAGTGCAAAAGGCATTTCTTTATCTGCGGCAAATTCGTTTATTCTTCTGCGGAATTCTTCTATACGTGAACTTTTAAGGCCGAGACCCGCCGCAAGAGTATGACCGCCAAAGTGGTCAAGGCAATCCGAAACAGCTTCAATGGCTTCATAAATCGAAAAGCCCTCAATACTTCTGCATGAGCCTCTCGCATCTTCACCGTCACGCGAAATAACAACACACGGTCTGCCGTATCTCTCCGTTATTCTTGCCGCAACAATTCCGATTACACCCTGATGCCAGTCTTCACCGTCAACAACAATGATTTTATCGTTGAGTATATCCGAACCCGCGGAAAGCATAATCTGTACCTGCGAAAAAATCGAAGTTTCGGTCTGCTGACGCTGAGTGTTCATTCTGTTTATTT
>JAXJVE010000411.1:0-3670 GCA_036308705.1 Acutalibacteraceae bacterium | reverse complement strand
TTCATATATCGGCACGGAACATCTTCTTATGGGAATTATCCGTGAAGGCTCGGGGGCGGCAACAGAAATTCTTACCCGTATGGGTATTCAGCCTCAGGATTTGCTCAGCGACCTTACTCATGCACTCGGCAGCAAAAATCACGGCTCTAAAAAAGATGCCAAAGAAAAATCGGATACTCCTGTTCTTACCCAATTCGGCAGAGATCTTACGGTTTATGCAATGCAAGGTAAAATTGATCCCGTAATCGGCAGACAAAAAGAGATTGACAGGGTTATTCAGATTCTCAGCAGACGAACAAAGAATAACCCCTGTCTTATCGGCGAACCCGGTGTTGGTAAAACAGCTGTTGCAGAAGGTCTTGCTCTTAAAATTTCAACAGGCGAAGTACCTGAAATGCTGCGTAACAAAAGGATAATCACACTTGACCTTACGGGTATGGTTGCGGGTACAAAATACCGTGGCGACTTTGAAGAAAGAATACGCAACGCCATTGAAGAGGTAAAAAAAGCGGGCGATATCATTCTTTTTATTGACGAAGTTCACACACTCGTCGGTGCGGGTTCAGCCGAAGGTGCGGTTGATGCGGCAAATATTCTCAAGCCCTCGCTTGCAAGAGGCGAACTTCAGGTTATCGGTGCAACAACGCTCGATGAATACCGCAAGCATATCGAAAAAGATGCCGCTCTTGAAAGAAGATTTCAACCCGTAACGGTCGGTGAACCTTCCGAATCTGAAGCAATCGAAATTCTCACGGGTCTGCGTGATAAATATGAAGCACACCATAAAGTGAAGATAACCGATGATGCGATTGTTGCGGCAGTAAAGATGTCATCAAGATATATCGGTGACAGATATCTGCCCGATAAAGCGATTGACCTTGTTGACGAAGCGGCATCGCATATAAGGCTCAAGGCATTTACCGTTCCGCCCGATATCAAAGCACTTGAAAGCAGAATCAAATCGCTCGGTGAGGAAATGGATGCCGCAATTAATTCTCAGGATTTTGAACAGGCAGCCGCTATCAGGGACGAAAAAAGCCGCCTTTCATCGGAACTTGAAAACGAGCGTAAGCTCTGGCAGGAAAAAACAAATCATTCCACTGGCGAAGTTACGGCTCAGGAAATAGCATCCGTTGTTTCGCAGTGGACGGGAATACCCGTTGTACAGCTTACTCAGGAAGAGAGCGAACGCCTTCTTAATATGGAAGACGAACTCCACGCAAGAATAGTCGGTCAACACGAAGCCGTATCAGCGGTTGCAAGAGCGATAAGAAGGGGCAGAGCGGGGCTTAAAGACCCCAAAAGACCCACAGGCTCATTCATTTTTCTCGGCCCTACGGGTGTTGGCAAAACAGAGCTTTGCAAAACGCTTGCCGAAAGTGTTTTCGGCGATGAAAATGCAATGATAAGGCTTGATATGAGCGAATATATGGAAAAGCACACCGTTTCAAGGCTTGTCGGCTCACCTCCCGGATATGTGGGCTATGACGAAGGCGGTCAGCTTACTGAAAAAGTCCGCCGCAAACCGTATTCGGTTGTTCTTTTTGATGAAATCGAAAAGGCTCACCCCGATGTTTTCAATATGCTTCTGCAGATTCTTGAAGACGGTATTCTCACAGATTCTCAGGGCAGAAAAGTTGATTTCAAAAACTGCATTATCATAATGACATCAAACGTCGGTGCAAAGCTCATCGCTCAAAGCGGAACGGGTACACTCGGATTTGCACCCGCTGAAGCCGAAACAATGAGTGAAAAGCGTATCCGTGAAGCGGTTATGGGCGAACTGAAAACTGTTTTCAGACCCGAATTCATAAACCGTGTTGACGATATCATTGTCTTCCGTCAGCTTACCAAAGACGATATCAACGAAATCGCCAAAAGAATGCTTGCATCACTTTCAAAAAGGGTTAATGAACTTGATATCGGCATTGAATTCTCTGCCGATTCCGTTGAAGCAATCGGCAAAGCGGGTTTCGACCCGATTTACGGTGCAAGACCTCTCCGAAGAGCGATTCAGCAAAGAATTGAAGATAAGCTTTCGGAGGAAATTCTTGAAGGCAAACTCACCGCAGGTAAAAATTATATCTGCAATTATGTTAACGATTCATTTGAATTCAATATTCAATAAAACTTATCCCCATACTTTTGTATGGGGACTTTTTAATGATATGTAAAATATTTGTTATTCTTTTATATATCTATTGTTTTTTTCTTTTAAATCTGTCATAATGAGAATACATATATAAAACGGAGGTTATAAATATGAAACATACTAAAAAAATAATTGCCTTGATTATTGCTGTTATCACTTTGTTATCACTTTCCGCCTGCTCTGAAAAAGAGCCGAGTGTTATAACCGTAAGAACAGATGCAGACAGCTTTGTTGAAGATGCTCTTATGCTTCAGCGTTTTGCTCAGCACCCCGAAAGATACACAGAAAATCTTACAAAAGACTTCGGTATGACCGATAAAGAAGCTGCGGAATTCTATGAATGTCCCGAAGAATGGCTCCTTTACAGCCAGACCGTATCAATCCACAACGGCACTGATGAAAACATCAGAATCTGCGGATTTGAAGTTAAGGATAACGGCAAAAACGGCGTTTATATTTCAACTGCAACCGCCGGTGAGCCTTCTGTTGCTCCCAATATGGCGGGCGAAACCGTTTTCTCTGTTTTGTGTGAAAACGGCGACCTCACAACCGAAGAAGCTGAGCAGCTTGTAAAAGAATTTGAAATAAAAGTTCTTTACACAAAAGAACCCACAGAGCTTGACGACGGCAGCGAAAGCGTTGAGGAAACTAAAACCGCAAATCTCGATTTTGCAAACTAAGGAAGATATTCAATGGGCTTTTTCAATAAATACAAATCACCCTCGGGTGCACCCGAATACCTCATTGTAGGTCTTGGTAATCCCGGCAAGCAATATGAACTCACCCGCCACAACGCAGGTTTTTTGTTTGCAGATTTGCTTGCAGATAAAAACAACACCAAAATAAGTAAAATTCAGTTTAAATCTGTGACCGCCACGGTTGAAATCGGCGGTCACAGATGCCTGCTTATAAAACCTCAGACCTTTATGAATAACAGCGGTGAGGCGGTTAAGCAAGCGGCTTCATTCTATAAAATTCCGCCCGAAAAAATCATTGTTGTTTTTGATGATATTTCACTCCCCTGCGGCAAACTCAGAATAAGACGCAAGGGAAGTGCAGGCGGTCACAACGGAATAAAGAGCATAATTTATCATCTCAATTCCGATAATTTCCCCAGAATCAAGCTCGGCGTGGGCGAAAAGCCTCATCCCGACTATGAGCTTGCAGACTGGGTACTTTCAAATTTCAAAAAAGACGAAATTCCTCAGCTCCGTCAGGCAGCAGAAAACGCCTGCTCAGCGGCTGAACTGATGGTAAACGGAAATACGGACAAAGCAATGAGCGATTATAACAGCTGATTATTTCATCATCATTGCCGACATACTGTCCATCATATTGCCGATATTTTTCATGCATCGGTCAGCAGTTTTGCGGCAAGCCTTTCTGCCGCTTTTGGTCATCATTTTTGTTCCGGCTACTGCTGCCGCAGTGCCAACCGCAAGGCCGATGCCCATACCTGTTATAATATCCGTTTTTTTGGATGACATGAACATTGTTTTCCCTCCAATCTGTTTATTG
>JAXJVE010000410.1:0-3033 GCA_036308705.1 Acutalibacteraceae bacterium | reverse complement strand
TGCTTCTTCCGTCTGCGAAGGGGCATCAGTTGTTGTTTCAACCTTATCCTTGCCGCCGCAAGCCGCTAATGAGAGCAGCATAATCAGAGCAAATAAAACGGCTGTCAGTTTTTTCATTGGCATTACCTCCTTATTTATTCGGTTTATATCCCGTTGATGAATAGGGATTTTTGTTTTCTTTGGGTGGGTCGGGAATATTGCCAACGTGAATAAGCCACGAGAAAACCGCTGTTTTTATTGCAACGCCGATAACCCATACGGCGAGTGTGCCGACAAACCACCATATTGATATTTTGAAAATGAAATGTGCCGCAAGCAAAAGCCACGCAGGAATTGTCCATTCAAGGTCGAATACGAGGTTTATCAGCAACGCCGAAAAGAATCCGTTGCCCTTTGGTCTGTTCTTCACCGCCTCACCCCTTATAACTGAAATATATTAATTCTCATCCTAATTCTAACAAATAAAGATAAATCGCACATTGTACTTTAGTGCAGAAATGAAACTTTTTTTAAAATATTTATATTTTTATAAAAAAAAGACGGCAGATTTCTCTGCCGTCAGATTTGTTTATTCAATTAATAATGCGCCTTACCGCATTCGCAAACGGGATTGATTTTGAAAAGCTTGCAGAAGAAATTAGCAATATCCCAGAAGAAACCGAGAATGCCGCCCTGATGGCACATATGGTTGCAAACCTCAACCTCATCGGAAATTTCATATCTGCAACCTTCAAAGGTAACGATGCAGATATGTGTGCCTTCTTCTTTTGCCTTAAGTTCTGCATCGGTATTAACCTTTTTCATTTCAGGCATTTCAGCTTTGAGATGAGGCTCCTGTTCATAAAAGCCATACGTGTTGTAAACACAGGCGTGGTCAGCAGTGAATTCAACGGTATCGTTTGCATTGACATCTTTCCAGACTTTATGGGTATCTCCGCAATGACACCTGATGACGAAATAGCAGGCAAAATCGTCAGCAGTCATTTTGATAGTCTGATCTTCCAGAACCATAACCTTGAAGAAACTGTATTCCTTATAGATGAAGTCATCATAACCGGTATAAACACCGGTCCAACCGTTTTCTGAATCATAAGTAGCAAAATTGCCGGCATATTGACCATCATCAAGCGGAGTTGCATATTCGTCAGTCAATTCAGCGAGAGAATCGCCAAGCTTATACCACTGATATTCAGCATCTGTACCTTCTGTAACCTCAATGTAGGGTTCGTCTGCTGTGGGCTGATGAGTGATTTCACCGAAGACTGATACGGTAACATCGAATTCAACATCATCATCGTCAAATGCATACATTTCAAACAGATAGTCGGCACCTGCTTCTGCCTCAAAAATGCAGTAGAAATCATTAGTATCGGCATATTCATTGAGGAAGTCCATTGCAATTACATTGCCATCTGCATCATAAACATACAAATACGGGTCAATATCGCTCTCACCCATATCGGAATAAACAACGTATTTGCCGTCTTCATCGGGGGTGAACTTGTATTCTGCATAACCTTCTGCAGGTACGGTTACGGATATTGTTTCACCGAGTGCGATTGTGTAGTCAGCCGCAAAAGCGGACATTGGAATTAAGGTGAGCACCATAAGCGTTGCCATAATGACGGATAAAATTTTGCTTGTTTTCTTCATAAAAAAACTCTCCTTTATATTTTTTATATCTGCAAGGATATATTTGACATAGTAATCATATCACCTTTTTTCGGTTTGCACATTGTACTTTAGTGCAGAAATGGAAAATTTTTTTAAATTTTTATAAAAAAAGACGGCAGATTGCTCCGCCGTCAAGAATGATATTGTTTTTATTCTGTTTTATGGTCATTGATGACAAGACCGCTTTCACGCACTCTTACCGCAAGTTCGGTGCGATTACGGAATCCCGTTTTGTCACGCATATTCTGGATATGTGCTTTCACGGTGCGCAGGGACATTCCGAGCTTTTCAGCTATATCCGCATCGGCTTCGCCGTCAACAACCTCACGAAGAACGAGAAGTTCTTTTTCGGTAAAATCAACATTGAGTGCTTCCCCGAGTCTGAGTGAAGGCGTTGTGTCGGGATAAACGGAATCGCCAGCCATTGTTCTGTTCATAACCTCAATGATTTCCTCTGCGGATGCACTTTTATACCAGAAACTTTCAACACCCGCTTTTCTTGATCTTTCAATAAAGCTGAATTCGGGCTGGCTTGTGACGATGATTATTTTGATATGCGGACAGCTCTTTTTGATTTTTGCCGCCGCATCAAGTCCGTTTGCATCCATTGCTGTGCATACGTCCATAAGAATAAGATCTATAGGATTTCTGCGGCAGTAAAGCTCTGCCATTGCCGCACTTTCAATCGATTGCGAAAGTTTATATTCTTCGCTGTCGTTTATGTATATTTCAAGCAATTTGCGTGCCATGGGGTCGTCTTCAACGATAAGAACGTTAATCAAAATAATTTCACCTCTTTCGGCATCTGCACAGTCATAACAAACTGCGGCACAGACTGAATTTCCATATTTCCGCCCAACCGTTCAATTTTACTGCGCAGCGAACCGAGACCGCCGCCCTCGTGTATTTCAGTTGTCGGTTGATTTCCGTCATTGGTATAACGGGCACAGTAACCGTCATCTGTTTCGTAAAACTCAACAAACAGAGTTTTGGCATCTGCGTGAATAACAGCGTTGGTCAGTGCTTCCGTTGCAGCAGAAGTCAGTATACTGCCTGTCATATCGTTCATCGGGAATTCACCGCTGATTTCAACGGTAACACCCGCTGATTCTGCAATATCAATAAGCGTGTTAAGCAGACCGCTGCTTTGCGAAGGCTCAGCTTCCGCGCGAAGAACGGCAATGTTTCTGTTCCACGTGCTGATAATCGGCTGATAATCGGCATCGGGCAAACTCAACGTATGACGGGTTGCGAGAAGTGCCTGACCGAGTTCACTGTGAATACGGATTTTTGTTTCAAGCCTCTCTCTTGCCCTTGTTGTTTCGTCAACGGTTTCGCCGTAATGCCTGAGTCTTGCGT
>JAXJVE010000409.1:0-2724 GCA_036308705.1 Acutalibacteraceae bacterium | reverse complement strand
GTTGGGGCAAGTGCTTGTTTTGAAAAGATAGATGCCGTCTGAAAGAGCACAGCTGTTATCTGCTTTTTTTTCAGCTGCAGCAACAGTCTTAACTGTACCGTGTTTTGAAATATCCGAGCTTTCCATACTGTAAACCTTACGCTCTTTGTATTCCTGAGTTTTACCGTCGTTCCAGTTCTGAACAGGTCTGTAGTAACCTGTGATACGGCTGTAAACTTCTGCATTCTCGCCGCATTCAGGACATTCAAAATGCTCACCTGCGATATAGCCGTGATTCTTACATACTGAATATGTGGGAGAAATTGAGTAATAGGGAAGTCTGTAGTTTTCTGCAATCTTTCTTACAAGGTTTGCAGCAGCCTTCCAATCGGGAAGCTTTTCACCGAGGAATGCGTGGAATACGGTACCTGATGTGTAAAGAGTATGAAGTTCATCCTGCATATCAAGAGCTTCAAATACGTCTTCCGTGTAACCAACGGGAAGATGTGAGCTGTTGGTGTAGTAAGGTGTGCCGTCTGATGCGGTAATGATACCGGGATAACGCTTCACGTCGTGCTTTGCAAGACGATATGAAGTTGACTCTGCGGGAGTTGCTTCAAGGTTGAAGAGATCGCCGTACATTTCCTGATAGTCTGAAAGGCGTTCTCTCATATGGTTAAGAACATCCTTTGCAAACTGACGGGTCTTATCGTTGATCATATTTGCTCTGAGCCATTTTGCATTAAGACCAACTTCGTTCATACCAACAAGACCGATTGTTGAGAAGTGGTTTGCAAATGTGCCGAGATATCTCTTGGTGTAGGGATAAAGACCTTCATCAAGAAGCTTTGTGATAATCTTACGCTTGATATCGAGCGAACGTGCTGCAATATCCATCATCTTATCAAGACGCTTATAGAAATCAGCTTCGTTCTCTGCAAGGAAAGCAATTCTGGGAAGGTTGATTGTAACAACACCTACCGAACCTGTGCTTTCACCGCTGCCGAAGAAACCGCCGCTCTTCTTACGAAGTTCACGAAGGTCAAGACGAAGACGGCAGCACATTGAACGAACGTCGCTGGGCTCCATATCGCTGTTAACATAGTTTGAGAAATAGGGTGTGCCGTATTTTGAGGTCATTTCAAAGAGAAGCTTGTTGTTCTCTGTTTCTGACCAGTCGAAATCTCTTGTGATTGAGTATGTGGGGATAGGATACTGGAAGCCTCTGCCGTTTGCATCGCCTTCAATCATAATTTCGATGAAAGCTTTGTTGATCATATCCATTTCAGCTTTACAGTCGCCGTAAGTGAAATCCATTTCCTTACCGCCGACGATAGCGTTCATACCTGCAAGGTCAGCGGGAACGGTCCAGTCAAGAGTGATGTTTGAGAAGGGAGCCTGAGTACCCCAACGGCTGGGAGTATTTACGCCGAATACAAATGATTCGATGCACTTTTTAACCTGATCGTAGCTGAGGTTATCAACCTTAACAAAGGGAGCAAGATAGGTATCAAATGATGAGAAAGCCTGAGCACCTGCCCATTCATTCTGCATAATGCCGAGGAAGTTAACCATCTGATTGCAAAGTGTTGCAAGGTGGCTTGCGGGAGCTGAGGTAATCTTACCTGTTACACCGCCGAGACCTTCCTGAATAAGCTGTTTGAGTGACCAACCTGCACAGTAACCTGTAAGCATTGAAAGGTCGTGGATGTGGATATCAGCATTTCTGTGAGCATTTGCGATTTCATCATCATAGATTTCGGAAAGCCAGTAGTTAGCTGTGATAGCACCCGAGTTGCTGAGGATAAGACCGCCTACTGAATAGGTAACGGTTGAATTTTCCTTAACACGCCAGTCTGTAACGTTAACGTAGCTGTTAACAAGCTCTTTATAGTCAAGAATTGTTGACTTAAGGTTACGGAGCTTTTCACGCTGTCTTCTGTAAAGAATGTATGCCTTTGCGATATCGGCATAACCTGCCTGAATAAGAACCTGCTCAACGCTATCCTGAATTGCTTCAACAGCAATAAGACCGCCTTCGATTTTGGGCTCAAAATCTGCAGTTACCTTGAGAGCAAGGAAATCGATTGTTGAAGGATGATACTGCTTTTCCTGTGATTCAAATGCTTTTTTGATAGCTTCGCTGATTTTAATAATGTTAAAATCTGAAACTTTGCCGTCTCTTTTGATTACCTGATACATAACCACATTTCCCTTTCGATAAATTGTATTTTAAATATTATTAAACCCTATATATTGTGTTTGCCGAACATACGGCAACGATTAAGATATTAGCAAAATTTTGTGTTAATGTCAATGCTTTTCACAATATATTGTGCCCTGTTTTTCAAGTTCGTTAATACTGCACAATATATATTGTGGTTTTTGGTTATTTTTCTATATTCCCCTTATTTCGCACTCATCAACATACTTAAGCATAACCTCTCGCATTGTTTTCATTTCGTCTTTGGGTACGGCTGTGAGGTCAAAACCGATAAGTTCGCCCGAATCAATAAATGCCTGGATATAGTGGCGTTTCGCGCCTTTAATCAGTTTACCGATGCCTTCCATTGAGAAAACGCTGTGAAGCTCTCGAACAACGGTTGTTCTGAATTCATAATCAACATTATTTTCAAGGAGAAAATCAATACTTTCTTTTATTTTTGAAATATCGTAGTTGCTTATTCCTACAGTTTCTGAATAAAGCTCGGGGGAATTCTTAATATCCATTGCAACATAATCAAC
>JAXJVE010000408.1:0-3465 GCA_036308705.1 Acutalibacteraceae bacterium | reverse complement strand
GTGTGGAAGACCGGATGGTGGATCCCTGTAATTTTGTCTTTTGTAGCCCTGTTCAAGGGTGTTACGCCTGTGATTGGTTCTTTGATTTCCAAGAATATCCTCAATGCTTTCGCTGTCTTTAAAATAAATAACATGATTTCCTTTTCTGACTATGTATTTGGGATTTAAACCAAGCTCGTCCATAAACTTCATCATATCGGTACAAAGACGCTTATACGGCACAACAAATTCAAGATGATAACCTCTTTCGGGTTGAGTAACAGTACCGCAAGCCAAAAAAGCACCTCTGAGAAATGCACCTGAACAACATTCGTCGCTTATATTAGCCCGATTAATTCTTAATGTTGTTTCATTTAAAGAATGACCGAATTTATCAAAAACTTTATCTTTTTCCATATCAGTCTTTAAATAAGCAGTCATTTTCTTTGTACCGTTATCGCTTATAACAGGTTCAACTCCGCAATAATCCCTGAGATATGATAAATAGAGAGAAAATACATCATTATTCTCAGTTGTTATAGAGAAATTATATTTTGAAAAATGAGCAAAAAGCACAAGCCCGTAGACTTGTGCATGAAAGCAGCAGGATGAAAGATTTTCTGTTTTTGAAATTTCACTTTTTACATCTGATGAAAACGACAAATAAATCTCCTCCTACTTTATAATTTTAACTTCAGGTTCAAGAAGTACACCTGTATTTTCATAAACTGTTTTTTGACAATGTTCAATAACGGCAATAACATCCGCTGCAGTTGCACCGCCTTTGTTAACAACAAAACCAGCGTGTTTTTCGCTTACCTGTGCACCGCCCGATGTATATCCTTTAAGATTACATTGCTCGATAAGTGCACCCGCAAAATATCCTTCAGGGCGTTTGAATGTACTGCCTGCACTCGGATATTCAAGAGGTTGTTTATCCCTTCTTTTGCCCATAAGCTCATCCATTTTCGCTTTTATTTCATCGGGATTACCCTTTGAAAGTCTGAGCGTAAGTGTTGTAATGAGCATATCGCTGTCAGAATAAACACTGTGTCTGTAGCTGAGTTTAAGCTCATCTGCAGTAAAATCACCGATTGAACCGTCAGGATTTATATGTTCACAAGAAACAAGAACATCCTTCATTTCGCCGCCATAAGCTCCCGCATTCATATATGCCGCACCGCCGGCGGTACCCGGAATACCAAACGCAAATTCAAGACCTGTGAGCGAATTTTCAAGTGCAAATCGGCAAAGTTTTGAAAGTGAAACACCGCAATGGCAAACAACAGTTGTTTCATCAATAAGATAAATCTTATCAAGTTTACAGGTATTGATAACAACGCCATTGAAACCGCTGTCAGCAACAAGCATATTACTGCCCTTGCCGAGAACAAGGGCAGATAAATTTTCGTTTTTAATCAAAGAATAAACCTTTGATAATTTTTCAATGCTGTCAGGAAAAATCATAACTTCAGCTTTACCGCCGATTTTAAAGCTCGTATAGTCCTTGAGCAAAGCATCGGTTGAATATTCACATTCAATTTCCTTACATAAATCGTAAAGCTTACTATATGAGCTCATAATTTCCTCCGTAGATTTATTCATCAAGAAGTGCTGCACCAAAGATACCTGCATCATTACCGAGTTCAGCAGCTACAATCTTTGTCTGTTTCGATGCGTGAATGCTGTATCTTTCGCTGTCAATATGCTTTTTAATGGGATTAAGAATTGTATCGCCTTCGTGACTGATACCGCCGCCGATACATACAAATTCAGGCTGGAAGGTATTGATAATATTGATAATACCAACCGAAACATAATAAATATAATTGTCACATACTTCTTTTGCAGCGTCGTCACCAAGACGCATTGCATCAAATGCTGTTCTGCCGCTTACATTATCAATGCTGCCGTTTGTAATCTGCCACATTTTGCTTTCAATATTCTTGAGCATAGCCTCTTTTGTCTGTGCAATAAGAGCTGTTGCAGATGCATACTGTTCCCAGCAGCCTTTTCTGCCGCAGTCACACTGCTTACCGTTTACCATAATAACTGTATGACCCATTTCACCGCCTGCGTAGTTAACGCCGCCTACAATCTTACCGTTAACAATAATGCCGCTGCCTACACCTGTGCCGAGAGTAACTGCAACAAAGTTGCCAACACCCTTACCAACACCTGCGATTGCTTCGCCGAGAGCAGCACAGTTTGCATCGTTATCAAGGAATACGGTTTTGCCGAGTCTTTCTTCAAGCATCTTCTTTGCAGGAACCTGATTGAAATCAAGGTTATTCGCAAATTCGATGTAACCGTTATCTTTATTTACCGAGCCGGGTGTACCGACACCGATTGATGATACTTCATCCATTGAAATACCTGCATCTTTGATTGCCATATCAACAGCAACTGCAATATCGTCAAAAATTTCCGCTGCAGGTCTGGGGCACTTTGTTTTAACTTTGCCTCTGCCTACAATTTTAAGGTCTTCTGAAACAACACCTACTGCAATGTTTGTTCCGCCAAGATCAACGCCTATTCTGTACATATTTTATTACCTCCAAAGTAAATTTATCCTGTTTTATTAAAAATTGTGCCAAAATTCAAGTTCTTTTTTAGCCGGAATAATATCATCAGTCATTCCGAGGCTGTGAAGAAGCTCTCTTGCAGCATTATAACCCATCTTTTTCTGTCTGTTGTTCATTGCTGCTGCTTCAATGATTATTGAAAGATTTCTGCCCGGTTTTACAGGAACTGTAGTTACAGGAACCTTGATATCAAGAATATCTGTATACTCATTTTCAAGGCCGAGTCTGTCATATACCTTTTCGCTGTCCCAAGGCTCAAGCTGAACAACCATATCAACCTTTTCCGTAAGCTTAACAGCACCCATACCGAAAAGCCTTCTCGCGTTAAGAACACCAACGCCGCGAAGTTCAATAAAATGGCGAATATTATCGGGAGCTGAACCAACAAGAGTTTTATTTGAAACTCTTCTGATTTCAACGGCATCATCAGCTATAAGTCTGTGACCTCTTTTAATGAGTTCAAGAGCAGTTTCGCTTTTACCTACACCGCTGTCGCCGAGAATAAGCACACCTTCACCGTAAACTTCAACAAGAACACCGTGACGGGTAATTCTCGGAGCAAGTTCAACGCCGAGATATGATATAGTAGCAGACATACAACCCGATGTTGATTCCGATGAACCGAGAACGGGAACTTCATATTTCTCTGCAAAACTTAGAAAACGTTTACCGCATTTCAAATCTCTTGTAACAACGATTGCCGCAGGTCTTTTTGAAAAGAATCTTTCAAGGCAGTTGAGGAACGATTCTTTATCAAGGCTCTTGAAATATTCGAGCTCTGTAAGACCGAAAAACTGAATTCTTGCAGGGTCAAAATAATCTTCAAAACCTGTAAGAATAAGACCGGGGCGGTTAACATCCTGTGAAGTGATGTAGATATCCGAAATATCTTTCGGAGTAT
>JAXJVE010000407.1:0-3055 GCA_036308705.1 Acutalibacteraceae bacterium | reverse complement strand
GGAAAAATCATTATAAACGGCGGCAGAAAACTTGACGGGAAGATAAAACTTCAGGGTTCAAAAAACAGTGCATTGCCGATTCTTGCCGCAACTGTTGCGGCAGAAGGAGTAAGCATAATACATAACTGCCCCGACCTTACCGATGTGTCTGCGGCGCTGAAAATACTTGAATATATCTTTTGTAAGATCAAACGGGAAGGGAATACTGTTTTTGTTGATTCAACCGACGTTTACAGATATGACATACCCGAAAATATGATGCGTGAAATGCGTTCATCAATAGTTTTTCTCGGTGCGTTGCTTTCTCGTTTTTCAAAGGGAAGCGTCACTCCGCCGGGCGGCTGTGAAATCGGTTTGCGACCCATTGATCTGCATCTGAGTTCGTTTGCTTCAATGGGTGTTGAAATCCGCTGTGACAGAGGCAGACTCGAGTGTGAAGTGCCCGACGGTATCAAAGGCGGTAATATAAATCTTTCTTTTCCGAGCGTCGGTGCAACGGAAAATATTATGCTTGCCTGTGTGAACGCAAAAACAGAAACGGTTATCCGCAATGCGGCAAGGGAACCCGAGATAATCGACCTTGCCGATTTTCTCAATAAATGCGGTGCAAAAATAAGCGGAGCAGGGCAGAGCGTTATTCATATTTCACCTGTAAAAAAGCTTCATTCTGCCGAGCATACAATTATACCCGACAGAATAGTTGCCTCAACTTATATGGCTTGTACCGCATCTGCGGGAGGTACCGTAGCGGTTGAAGGCGTTCAGGCGGAACATCTTACGCCCGTTATTCCTGTTTTTGAGGAATCGGGATGTATGATTACCGTGAATAATAACGAGCTTTTGATAAAAGCTCCGAAAAAACTCTGCGGAATAAGATATCTCAGAACAATGCCTTATCCGGGATTTCCGACGGATTCGCAGGCGATAATTATGGCAATGCTTACAAAATCAAACGGAACGAGCGTTGTTACGGAAAATATATTTGAAAACAGATTCAGGCATGTTCCCGAACTTGTGAAAATGGGAGCAGATATAAGAGTAGAAAACGGATGCGTTGCCGTTGTGGAAGGCGTTGAAAAGCTTTTTGGCGCAACGGTTACGGCGAGCGATTTGCGGGGCGGATGTGCTCTTGCGGTTGCGGCGGTTGGTGCACAGGGTCAGACGACTATAACCGATGTTCACCATATCGACAGAGGATGCGAGAATTTTGAAATGAGCCTTTCACGGCTCGGTGCTGATGCAAAGAGAATTTGATAAAACGGTGGAATGAAAATGGACAGAGAACCGAATCAGGAGAATGCCCGCAGGCTGACTCCCGAAGAAAGGGCCGCAAGGGTCAAAAAACTTAAACAGAAAAGAAGAGTCAGGCTCGCAATTGTTATAACTGCATTTTTGCTGCTTCTGGCACTTATCATAAGCCCGATTGTGCTGTTTTTTGTGCTCAGAGTGAAGGATTTTGCTCTTGAGGGCATAAGCCCCTATCACGGCTATGAGATTATTGAGGCAAGCGGTGTAACAGAAGGCAAAAGCCTTATTTTTCTCAGCGTTGACAAAATTGAAGAAAATATCGAAAAAACACTTCCTTATACGGATGATGTTGAGGTAACAAGAAAATTCCCCGATACGCTTGTTATCCGCTACGGTGAAACGTCAAAGGCGTTTGCGTTTCAGCTTTCGGGCAGTTCTTATGCACTTACCG
The DNA here is from genome assembly GCA_036308705.1 of Acutalibacteraceae bacterium. Classification (GTDB taxonomy): domain Bacteria; phylum Bacillota; class Clostridia; order Oscillospirales; family Acutalibacteraceae; genus CAG-177. The sequence continues at coordinate 1,356 of JAXJVE010000407.1, read as the reverse complement.
ACAGCAACCTCAAAGTGCTTGAACACGCATCAGAGGTACCCGAAGGGCTTACTCTTATCAAAGGAGCAACGCCCGTTAAGTATGATACGGGAGAAGTTATGTCCTTTGCAGTAAATGAAGACGGTGAGGAAATTTCAACAGACAGAACTTTTTCACTTGTGCTTGAAATCACAAAGTCTGTTGCCGAAAATTCGATGAAAGATGTAAACCTCATTGATGTTTCATCTGTAAATGATATATATCTTATTTATCAGGGAAGACTGGTTCTTCGCCTCGGTGAATCTTCTGATATTTCCTCAAAGCTTTCGCTCGGTCAGAGGGTTATTGCCGATGAAGATAAAATTGACCCTATGCAGAGTGCAACGGTTAATCTCACTATCCCCAAAAAGGCTTATGTAAACCCTGCCGATCCAGAAGATATAAAGGAACTTGTTATATATAACGGCGGAGAGTGGGAAGAGCCTGAAAGGGTTGACCCTGAGGAAAGCATCGAGCCGGACACAGAGGAATCAACCGAAAAAGCAGAAAACGAAGATGAATAATCAATAAATTATGCCCGGAATTTTGCAGTTTTTGTACTGTTCCGGGCAAAATATATTTATTAATGTGAAATAAATGCTGAAAATAAGAGAAATTTACAATTTGTTCTTGTTTTTTTATTTAATATATGGTATTATAATTCTGTTTTAGTATACCTTAATATTATTATAGGGGGTCATATACATGGCATTCGAAATTGACAATGATTTTGAAAGTGCGGTTCAGATAAAAGTAATCGGCGTCGGTGGCGGCGGCGGAAACGCAGTTAACCGTATGATCACTCAGGGTGTTCTCGGCGCAGAGTTTATCGCCGTTAACACAGACAAGCAGGTGCTTGTTCACTCAAAAGCTACTCACAAAATCCAGATCGGTGAAAAGTCAACTCACGGTCAGGGTGCAGGCGGTAAGCCTGAAGTTGGTGCAAAGGCTGCAGAAGAAAGCAAAGATGCTATTTCAGATGCACTCAAAGGCACAGATATGGTATTCATCACCGCAGGTATGGGCGGCGGTACAGGTACCGGCGCAGCTCCCGTTATTGCATCAGTTGCAAAAGAAATGGGTTGCCTCACCATCGGTGTTGTTACAAAGCCCTTCAAGTTTGAAGGCAGAAGAAGAATGGTACAGGCTCAGGACGGTATCTCAAAACTCGCTGAGCATGTAGACAGCCTTATTGTTATTCCTAACGACAGACTCCGTGCTCTCGACGAGAGAAAGAAGACCATCGCTGAAGCATTTGCAGAGGAACTTGCTAGCAATGGTGTTAACTTTGCAAGACTTCACGCAACCGACCTTGGTAGCGGACTCGTAATTTACGAG
>JAXJVE010000406.1:0-2042 GCA_036308705.1 Acutalibacteraceae bacterium | reverse complement strand
TGAAAAGCGACATAATCAGCTTTTGCTTGAGACCGCTTTCATTAAGCACACTGCCGAAGCCCGTAACGTTGCTGATAACGGGGATTCTCAGCAGATGCGCCGCAACGCCTGCATAAACGTTGGGTTTTGCGGTGTATGTAAGCACAACGGAGGGCTTGTTCTTCCTGAAAAGATTGAAATAATGGAGAAAAAGCTTCATATCGGCAACAATGTTTGTGCCTCGCCTGTCTATTACGGGGTCATCGTAGCGGTATTCGATATGTTTCATCAGCTCGAATTTTTCACCGTAAGGGCAGGATATGAGCATTTCATAGCCCGAATTGATGATTTCTTCTATCAGTTCTTTTCTGAAGCAATAGATATCATCGTCGTTGTTTGTAAGAAGTGCGATAAGATGTTTCTTATTCTTCATTTTTATTTCCTCTTATTTGAAAACGGCAAGCACCGTTAAAATCATTACCTTGATATCATCAATAAAGCTGAAGCTTCTGATTGCGGCAAGGTTGTATTTCATCTTATCGGGAAGCACAACCTCAAGATATGTTTTTTCAACGTCATCAGCCGCATCAAGAAGTTCGTTTTCATCCTTGTAGTAAATGCTCGCTTCGGAAGTTATGCCTGCGGGGAGAAGAAGAGTTGCAAGCATTTCGGGAGTATATTTTTCAACGTACTTGGGTACTTCGGGGCGTGTGCCGACGAATGTCATTGTGCCTCTGAGCACGTCGATAAGCTGGCTGAATTCATCAAGCTTATATTTGCGGATGAATCTGCCCGTTTTTGTTACTCTTGAGTCACCGCCGACGGTTAAAAGAGAGCCTTTGTCCGCATCCGTCACCATTGAACGGAATTTAAAAATTCTGAATTCCTTGCCGTATCGGGTAACTCTTGTCTGCCTGTAGAATACGGGGCCTTTTGAATCGAGTTTTATTGCTATTGCAAGAATTGCGAAAACGGGAGAGAGAAGTATAAGCAGAGTCAATGAAACAACTATATCAAACAAGCGTTTCATAAGAAGGCTGAATTTTCTTTTTTTGAGTATGTCGTAGTATACCCTCACTTCGGGTATCCGCATTTCGGGCGGCAACTTATCCCATTTTCGCAGAATCATAAATTATCTACCTCAGATGTATTTTTTCACTGTTTCGCTGAAGATGCCGATAACCGTTTCAACGTCTTCATCGGTAAGTTTTGTATGCAGGGGGAGAGTGATTTCGTTTTTATAAAAGCTGTGTGCATTGGGGAAATTGCTGATATCCCAGCCGAGATTTTTATATGCCGTCATCATCGGAAGCGGCTTATAGTGAACGTTGCAGGCAACTCCGTTTTCTGCCATTTCGGTGATGATTGCATTGCGTGTTTCTTCAGATATATCGGGGATTCTCGTAATATAAAGATGACCCGATGAAGAATGATTTTCGCCGTAATGTTCAAGGCTGATTATTCCGAGCTTTCTGCACATTTCATCGTATCTGCCGATAATTTCTTTTCGTCTTTCAATAAGTGACGGGTATCTTTCAAGCTGTTTAAGACCGATTGCGGCAGTGATATCCGTCATATTGCATTTATACCACGCACCGACAATATCGTATTCCCACGCACCCGCCTTGGTTTTTGCGAGAGCATCTTTTGACTGACCGTGAAGGCTGAAGAGCATATACTTTTTATAAAGTTCTTCGTTATCAATGCCGTCAATGTTTTTCCACGTTGCGGCACCGCCCTCTGCAGTGGTGAGATTTTTTACTGCGTGAAATGAAAATGAAGTGAAATCGGCAATCTGACCTGCATTAAGTCCGTTTTTTGTTGCACCCAAAGCGTGTGCACAGTCGGCACAAACGGCAACTCTGCCGATAGCTTTCTGAATTTCGTTTGCAGGCTTGAAAAGATGTTTTTTATTCTCAACTGCGGCATAAATTCTCTCATAATCGCATACGATACCTGCAAGGTCAACGGGAATAATCGCTTTTGTTTTTTCTGTTATCGCCTTTTCCATAAGGTCATAATCCATCTCAAATGAGTCGGGTTTGCTGTCGATGAATATAACC
>JAXJVE010000405.1:0-2919 GCA_036308705.1 Acutalibacteraceae bacterium | reverse complement strand
GGAACTCATGCAAGGGATAAAGACGGTGTTGCGGCATCGCTCATGGTCTGTGAATTGGCGGCTTATTATAAGAGCAAGGGCAAAACTCTTGTTGATGTTCTTAACGGAATTTATGATGAATTCGGCATCTATGTTAACCGCCTTCATAATTTTGCATTTGAAGGTGCAAGCGGTATGGTGAAGATGGCTCAGATTATGAGCGAAACAAGAGAGAATCCTCCCAAAGAGCTTGCGGGCCTTAAGGTGCTTGAGGTTCACGATTTTGAAGCAAGCACAATAACAGATACAGCAACAGGCGAGGCGAGGGCTATTGAGCTCCCCAAATCCAATGTTCTTGCATATACTCTGCCCGACGGCAACTTTGCAATAGTCCGTCCTTCGGGCACAGAGCCGAAAATCAAGGTTTATATCACAGGATGCGGTAAAACAAATGACGCAGCGGTAAAGCTTGCCGAAGATTTGGGCGAGGCGATGAAAAAGCTGCTCAGAATAGGATGATAAAATGAAAAGGAATCTGATAGTAAGAATAGTTGCGATTATTCTTTGTGCGATTATGGTGCTCAGCGTTGTAACCGTTGCAATCACGGCTTTTGCGGCTGAAACAACGCTTGCCGCTTCACCCGAAACGGGAAGCAACAATATTTATATCTGGGTTATCGCCGCCGTTGTTGTTGCGGTTGCGGCAATAATATCGTGTGTAGTGCTCCCGAAAACAAAGAAATAGCAGAGATAAAAAATTCCCCGTTCCGATCGGAACGGGGATAAATTTTTGTTATGAAAGTTTGTAGCAACGTGCAACACCAACATCGTTGTCGCCTGAAGGTGCGGGAGTCATACCTTCAAATGTGCCGTTTGTTGAGTTTGTTGAACCGCATACAAAAAGGTTAGCACCGGTTGCACATACTGTTCTTGAATGGTCAGCATTTGAGCCGCCGAAATGAGCGAGCTTATCTTTTTCACCTGACTTGCTGAGTGTATAAACAAATGAATCAAAGTTGCCCTGACCCATACCCTGGAAATCTCTGTTGTTTGATGCCGAGTAACCTGAAACAGCGTAGCCGTTCTTGATTCTTGTGATATCGGTGATAAAATCGCTTTCAAAACCGATAAGAGGTGTTGTCCATGTTCTTGAACCGTTGGCATTGAACTTGGTGATAAAGCCGTCGAATGTACCTGCGGTACCGCCGTTGTAGATGCCTTTAAAGCTGCCCTTGTTGCCTTCTTTTGCAGAAACGCTGTACTGACCTGCAACAACACAGCCGCCGTCATCGGTGAATGTTACTGATGAAATGTTAACAAGACCTGATTCATAAAGGCTCTTTGCCCATGCCTGCTGACCGTTTGAGGTGAGCTTGCAGATAACACCTGTTCTTCTGCCGTTTTCTGTTCCTTCAAGTGAAGCAAAGTCGCCGTCTTTATTGTTATTTTCCATAACTGCGAAGATATCGCCGTTGGGATTTACTGCAAGGTCAATTACGGCACAGTGGATTTTACCTGCAAGGCAATTTCTCCACAAAGTATCGCCGTTTGAGTTGAATTTATAGGTGAATGCCTTTGTTTTGTGTTCGCTGAGAGCTGAGAAACTGCCGTCAACAGAGTTTGATTTACCGCCCGCAACAAAGCCGCCGTCTGATGTGGGAGCAACTGCATAAAGGATATCTGCACCGCTGCCGCCTATAATCTTTGTCCACTGCTGTTTACCTGATGAAGAATATTTTACAATAATGCCTTCAACTGTATCTGCACAAAGGTACTGGTCGGGAGTTGCAACGTCTGATGCGGATGTGTTACCTACAACAACAATACTGCCGTCCTTGAGCTCAGCAACGCCGTCAAATGAAACGGGAGCGTTACCTGAAAGAGTGTTTGACCACTGCTTTTTGCCTTCGCTGTTGTATTTTACAATAACACCGCTGCTGCCTGCACCTTCCTGTGCGGTAGTGATACCAACGGTAACAAAGCCGCCGTCAGATGTTGATGAACTTGCAACAAAAACTGTATGAGTGCCGCCGCTGAAGTTTGTAATCCAACCGTTTGAAAGGGTTGATACGCTCACGTCGATGTGTGCACCTGTGGGTGAAGCGGTCAGATGCTCAGGCTTGTAAACTGAGGTTGTTTTGGGTGAAGGGCTCTTGGTAGGCTTGTCGCTTCTCTTTGTTGACTCGGTCTGAGGAGCACGGGTAACTATTCTTGTTGTTGTAACGGGCTTAACGATAACAACATCGCCGTCAGGCTTTGTATGTACGATAAGACCTTCGTCGCCTGCAACCTTTGAAAGCTCTTCAAGTTCTTCTTTTGAAAGATTGCTGGGGTCTTTAACTGAAAGTTTATCAAAAAGTTTGCCGATTTCATCGTCTGAAGCGGGCTGAGTGGGAATAACTTCTTCCTTGATTATTACGTCGCCGTTTTCATCCTTCTCAACAAAAAGACCTTCGTTTTTAGCAAAGTCTTCAACCTTTTCAAGCTGTTCGGGAGTAAGAACGCTGAGGTCGCCGTTGAAATTATCGGGAGTTTCTTCGCCGAGTGCATCTTCAACAAGACCAACAAGTTCAGCCTGACCGATAGGAACTTTTTCGTATCCCGAGCCTGACTGCCATGAATCTGCAGGTGCAAGGGTGGTTGAATCTCCGCTGTTTTTATCTTTTACTTTACATGCGGCAAAGCACGAAACAATCAGAACAAGACACATGAATATGCTCAGGCTTGCCGTAAATTTATTTTTCATAAAGGAAATCCCCCTATTCTATCAGTTACAGTAATAATATCATAATTCATCTTCAAAATCAACCGTTTTTGCTTTTATATATAAAAATTCACACTTAATTAAAAATAATTCTTTAATTTGGGTGATGTTTATATTATAATTGAACAGAGGTGATTATTCTGACAGAGAAAGAGAGAGCCATCCTTGCTGTGGAG
>JAXJVE010000404.1:0-15718 GCA_036308705.1 Acutalibacteraceae bacterium | reverse complement strand
GTCATAATCCATCTCATATGAATCGGGCTTGCTGTCAATGAATATAACCTTTGCACCAACGTGAATTGCCGCCGATGCGGAAGCTGTGTATGTATAAGCAGGTACAATAACCTCGTCGCCTTCGCCGATGCCGAGCACGCGCAGATTCAGTTCAAGCGCCGCAGTTGCGGAGTTAAGGCACGCTACCTTTTCCGTGCCGCAATATTCTGCAAGTCTGCGTTCAAACTCTTTTGTTCTCGGACCTGTTGTTATCCAGCCTGAACGGAGAGCTTCACAAACTTCATTTATTTCTGCCTCTGTTATATCGGGAGGGCTGAACGGTATGTTTGCCATTGCTTAACCTCTTTTCGGTTTATTTTGCTTTGTATGTAGGAACCATTTCTTTGACTTTTTCTGTTATGCATTCGCTGTTTTCATAAGCAAGGAGCATAAGTTCATCGAGTTGTTTCTGGAACAAATCAGTATCAAACTGAATGGGTGTTCCGATATGTATGAGCTTATTGGGAGTGGTCTGAAGACCTTCCTCTGCCATAAGCTTTTCTTCATAGAGTTTTTCACCGGGACGAAGACCCGTATACTCGATTTTGATATCAACGTCGGGCTTAAGACCCGAAAGTTTGATAAGATTTCGTGCAAGAGTATCGATTTTGACGGGTGAACCCATATCAAGAACGAATATTTCACCGCCGTTTGCATCTGCACCTGCAAGAAGAACGAGCGATACCGCTTCGGGGATAGTCATAAAGTAGCGGATGATTTCGGGATGAGTAACGGTAACGGGGCCGCCTTTTTCAATCTGTTTTTTGAAAAGGGGAACAACTGAACCGTTTGAGCCGAGTACGTTGCCGAATCTTACCGCAACAAACTCTGTTCTTACGTTTTCGGGCACACCGTTATAGATAACGTTGCCTTCTTCTTCACGGTGAGTAAACATTCTGTGAATTTCACTCTGACGGTTTTCTTTGATTTTTCTGTCAAAAGCCTGAACAACCATTTCGCAAAGGCGCTTGCTTGCACCCATAACGTTTGTGGGGTTAACAGCCTTGTCCGTGCTGATAAGAACGAATCTGTCGCAGTTGTTCACCATTGCGGCATATGCCGTTTTGTATGTACCGATAACGTTGTTTTTAATTGCTTCGCAAGGGCTGTCCTCCATAAGGGGAACGTGTTTGTGAGCCGCCGCATGATAAACGATATCGGGCTTGTACTTTTTGAAAACGTAATCAAGCCTTCTTGAATCTCTTACCGAGCCGATAAGCACTTCAAGATTCATATGAGGATATTTTTCTTTTAATTCCTGCTGAATTGCGTAAGCGTTGTTTTCGTAAATATCAAAAATAATGAGCTGTTCGGGTTTGTGTGCGGCAACCTGACGGCAAAGCTCGCTGCCGATTGAACCGCCGCCGCCCGTAACGAGAATTGTTTTTCCTTTTATGAGGTTGAAAACCTCGTTCATATCGGTGCTTATAGGGTCTCTGCCGAGCAAATCTTCAACAGAAACTTCCTTGAGAGCACCTGCGGTGATACCGCTGTTGACATACTGATAAAAATCGGGAAGAGTTTTTGTTTCACAGCCCGTTTCTTTACAGATATTGACAATATCCCTGATAGTTTCTTTTGACGCACTGGGAATTGCAATATAAATTCTGTCGACGTTGTATTTTTCAACACTGTGAAGAATATCGTCACGTCCGCCTACAATGTGAACACCGTTGAAATAAAGGTTGTGTTTATCGGGGTTATCGTCAATAATGCAGACAACCTTGTCTTTGTTTGCTCTTGTTTTCTGAATATTCTCAAGAAGCATTCTGCCTGCGTCACCTGCGCCGATAATCATAACACGGTGATAGCTGTTTTCGCCCGTATCTGTGCCGAACAGTTGAGGATATGCCGAAAAAATTCTGTAAGAAAATCTTGCACCAAGCAGTAAAAGAAGCTGGAAGCACGAGCCGACAAGATAATATGAAATGGGCATTCTTTCGTGATCCGAATCGGGCAACATTGAGAAAACAACCGTAATAAGTATGCAATGCAGAGCTGAGGCAATAATACTGCCGATAGTGGTTCGCATAAGTTCTCTTATGCTCACATATTCCCAGATGCTGTGGTACATACGGAAGATGAAGAAAATAACGATGCTCAAAACCGTATAAACCGGAATGCAGTTAACATATGAATCAAAATATTCTTTGGGAATTGCACTGAAAACACAGTCGTGTCTTATCCACAACGCCGCAAAATACGACACGTTGATTGCCATAATGTCAAAAAGTGCGAGAAAAAACGCCTTGATATGCCACGCTTTGATATGAAATTTTCTTTTGTTTGACATTCAGATCAACCCAATCGTTTTATTTCTTTTTTTCTGTTTCCGTATGCTTTGATTTTTTGTGACTTTTCTTTTTCTTGTGTCTGTGCTTGTGTTTGTGGTCTTTGCCGTAGCCATATCCGTAGCCGTAGCCGTAACCGTACTTGCCGTAGCCGTAGCCGTATTTTCCGTAACCGTAGCCATAGCCGTAACCGTAATAGCCGTAGCCCGAATAACCCTGAACCGTACCGTTAAGTACACAGCCGAGAATACGGATATCTGTTGACATAAGGCTGTCGAGAGTGCTCTTTACTCGTGATACTCTTACCGCATCCTGATAAGTTACAAAGATTGCGGCATCTGCATACTGAGCGATGAACAGAGCATCGGAGATAAGTCCGCAAGGGGGAGTGTCAACAAGGATATAGTCGTAGCTGTCACGAAGCTTTTCAAACATATACTTTATGTTTTCAGAGCTGAAATATCCTGTTTTTTCTTCTTCGCTTGTGGTGGGAATAAGAAGATGGATCTTGTATTTTTCAAGGTATGCAATCTTGTAAAGATCGGTAACAACCTCGTATTCTATATTCTGGGTGTCAACTCCGAGAAGCGGAGCAACACTCGGGTGTCTGATATCGGCGTCGATAAGAAGAATGTTTTTGCTGTGGTCGGCAAGAGCAACTGCAAGGTTTGTTGCAATTGTTGTTTTGCCTTCGCCGGGAACAGAGCTTGTTGTCATAATGATTTTTTCGTTATCATTAAGAGATGAAACGAAAATGTTTCTCAGCACACGGAACGATTCGGGGAAGCCGCTTCCGATATCGGGGTTTGTGAAAAGAAGTGACTTATCACCCGGCATAGCCCGTTTTTTGAACGTAACCTGAGGAATAACCGCAAGCGAATCAAGGTTGAGCTGATTTTTGATATCGGTTTTTGTTTTAACCGTTCTTCTCTGAACAATATAGATAAATAAGAACAGTACACCGAAGAATACGCCGATGACTGCACCTTTCACAGCTTCTCTGAGGTAGTCAATTTTGTTTGAAGGTGAAGTCGCAACAGTGGGTTCTTTGAGGATTTCAAAGGTTATGTTACCGACAACGTATTTTGCAACCGACGGATAATTTTCGAGAGCCGAAATCAAAACGTCATAGGTAAGCTGAGGGTCTCTGCCCTTTGCAGTGAGGGTGAACATATTGGTACCTGCCACCGCTTCCGCGCTGAGTTTTGCAGGCAGAGATGCAACATCAAGATCTTCCCTGATTGCTTCCTGAAGAAGATTACAGTTGAGAATATAAGGGAAGGTTGTAGAAAGCAGCGATGCTGTTGTTGAGTCATAATAGAATGAGTAAACGGACATACCCGTGATTGCACCGACTTCATTCTGGGTGTTAACCGTAAGTGTTACGCTTGATTTGTATTCGGGAACGTAGTTTATTTTCTGGCTTATTGCACTGTAACTGCCCATAATAACGGCGGCGGCAACGCAGACCCACCAGAATCTTTGCAGCGCTTTGATAATATCATTCAGATAAACCGTAACAAAAACGTCTTTTATGCTTTCGGTTTTCTGATTGTTTTTTGAATTCTGATTCATTGTTAAATCTTTCTTTCAATTTAATTTATTTGAAATATTACTGTTTGATTGTTTCTTCTGTTTCGGCTTCATTTACGGCATCGGGATTTTCCGAAACGTCCTGAACCTCGCCTTCGTTTTCTTCGGGGATAGGTTCAATATCATATTTCGGTGCGGGATACTTTCCGTAGTGACCGTAATGCGAGTGCCTGCCGTATCTGTATCCGCCGTAACGGGTGCTTTCGTCGTTACCGGTGAAGCTGAAGGGAAGAACATTCATATGAACGTCATTCAGGATACAGCCCGCAAGGTTTGAGCTGATAGTACTGATTGTTGAAATTGAATCGTTAAGGATATTTACGGGAACCGTATCGGTTCTGACAATCAGAATTGTTTTATCAACCATTTTGACGATATCTGTAACGGTTGAATCGAGTGAAAGAGGAGCCGTATCGATGATTATGAAATCATATTCGGTTTTGAGGCTTTCTATCAGCTCAACAATGCTTCCGTTTTCAATGTAGCTGCGATATTCGGAATCCGCTTTTGTGTTGACTGAAACATAAAGAGAAGTTTTCTTGAAATGTCTGAACTTGAAATCTTCGTAAGAAACTTTTTTGGAAAGCAAATCTGAAATTTCACCGTTTTCGATTGTTTCTTCGCTGAAAATTTTGTAAATAGCGGGCTTTTTAAAGTCGAGGTCAAGAAGCATAACCTTGTTGCCTCTGTCTGCAAGTGAAACTGCAATGTTTGCCGCACAGGTGGATTTACCTTCGTTTTCCGCAACGCTTGTTACCGCAAAAACTTTTTCGTCGGAACGGTTTTTGCTGTGCTCAAGTTTAGCCGCTATTTTGTGGAAATTCTCCGTGAATCGAAGGCTTACGTAAGCGTTGCTGTGGATAAGAAGACCCTTTTTCTTTTTCTGCCTCATATCTTTAAGGGTCATTCTTTTATCTTCGTGCGCGATTGTGCCGATAAGCTTTGATTCGATTTTATCATCGAAATCAGCTTCTTTTTTAACGGTGTTTCGCATAACGGAGAGCACGATAATCAATGCGAGTGAAACTGTTGCACATCCGATAACAACCAGGTCGCGGTTTGATGTTGAAATGTAGTTTGACGGAGCTGTCGGGACAGTGGGATGACTGATAACGGTAATACCTGCATTTTTGAAAATTTTGTTTGAAACTTTGTGGTGAGATTTTAATATGGCATTAAGAAGTTTATAGGCTTTTTCTGGATGGTCTGCAGTAACCTTGAGTTCAATAAAATTTGTCTGGTCAATAACTCTTGCGAAAACCGAGCCGTCGAAACTGTCGGTTTCAAGATATGCCGCAGCATATTCTTTGATTGTGGGTTCCGAGAAAATATTAACAAGAACGTTGGCTTTTTCGGTTGAGATCGTGTAGGTTGAATATGAAGCCGTAACCGAACCGCTGTTGAGAACGGTGAGAGTAGCCGATGAAGTGTATTGCGGCTCGTAGGATGCGTGGTTGACAAGGAAGAAGCCAAGCGCACCTGTTATAGCACAAAGAAAGACAACCCAGATGTTTTTAACAATGTCTTTCAGCAGACTGTATAATTCAATTGAAATTTTATTTTTCTTCATAATCTATCATTCTCCAACTATAACTGTCAGCACGCTGTGACCTCTGACGCCGAGAGTGTCTGTGACGTAGTAGTGAACACTGTATGTGCCGGGCTTGTTGAAATCGACTTTTGATTCAATAACGATTTGTTCTTTAAGGCTTACTTCATTTTGATCAAGAGCGTCAACGATATAGGATTTAAAATCAACCGGTTTGCCTTTGTCTGCATATATAAGATATTCCGTAAGCTCAATTTGAGGAGCTGAAAGAGGAATATCTTCAACAATAAGAGGAAGTTCGATTGTTGAAGAATCACCTTTGTCGTTTGTTACGGTTGCATCAAGCGAATAAACGCCGGGGATTGATGTTGAATAATTATCTGAGGTAACAACAATTTTATTTGTTATATCTCCTTCAAGGCTGTCTATTGCATATATAGTTTCTCTTATATCAATGTGCTCATAAAGCGAAAAGCAAAGGTTGCCTTTAACCTGAAACTTAGGTGATTCGTAGTCTTTGTATCTTATGATTCTGAAAGCTTTTGCAACGTTGTTGTTGCTGTCGCAAACAGCATAGGTAACTCTGCAGACACCTTTTTCGGTGAATCTTGAAATTGATTCGATTACAACCTTATCGGTAAGGTCCTTGTCTTTTTCGTCATAAGCGGTGATACCCTGAAGAAGTTCTTCGTCGGTTGCCTTGAGGCTGACGTCTATCATTGCGCCTTCAACTGAAATGACAGGCCAGGTTTTATCAACGCTGAGTTTTTCATCTATATAAACCGCAGCCGAAGCAACAGTTACAAACACAAATAAAATTGAAACAACAATTCTGAGAATTTTCATTATGTTCACCTTATAATCATTTGATTTTTTCGTTATTGAGAACTTTCTGCGGATTTGATTTCAGAAGTATATCGGCATACTGTTCCGAATGGAGATCGCAGACGATTTCATAGGCATCTGCAAGATACGGAGTTCTCATATAAGGGCTGTGGGCATCGCTTGCAACGAAATCTGCAAGCTCGTGCCTGATAAGAGCCTGCGAAATCGCGTATGCGTTATCGCCGAATTTGTTTTTTAAACTGCCTTTGTTAAGCTGAAGAAGACAACCGATTTTTTTGAGGCGTAACGAAGACGAACGGTCTTCCGCAACAAAAGCATATCTTTCGGGGTGAGCAACGATGGGAGTGAGCCCTTCCGCAACAAGAAGACGAAGCTTTCTGTAAACGGAATCGGAACGCTCTTTAAAAGCAAACTCAATAAGCGGATAATCCGAGTTGCAAAGGGTGAGAAGACGTTTCTTTTTTATCGGGTCAATCATATCATCCGTTGCGAATATTTCGTGACCGGGATAAATTTCAAGAGGAATTCTTTGCTCCTTTATGCGGGCTTTGAGCTCTTTGAAATTATCAACGTAAAGCTTATCAAAATAGTTTTTGTGAGAGCTTGAAATGTTGCAGTGAGGGGTAACGATTATGGCTTTTGTACCGCCGCCTGCGGCAATTCGGGCCATACGGAGAGACTCTTCAAAATTGTCTGACCCGTCGTCAAAACCGGGCAAAATATGGCAATGAATATCGACCATGACGCACCTCCACCAATACATACTTATACGTATAATATAATACTATAATATTAATAATAAAGTCAACATATATTTATATAATTTTATTATTTTCCTTATTATCTGACAAAAGAATGCAAAAGAAAATGCCTGCACGGAATTAACCGTGCAGGCATAGGGTTTATTGAGTTTTATGACCAGAAGATCTGGACCGCACCAAGCTCTGTTGAGGTGAACTTGCAATACATATCAAGAGGAATCTGAATGAGGCATTCTTCGCCCATACCGAATGTGTTATTTGCATCGGCACCGCCAATGATACTCTGGATAAGTTCCCTATCTGCTCCTGTTGTGTTGCACGTACCGGCAGCAGCTCTTGCACCTGTTGATGCAAGCTTTATAACAGGTTTAACGTAGTTATTCATGGCAAATCCCTCCTTATATAATATTGAACAGCCAATCCAGCGAAAGAGCCTGGAAAAGAAGCTTGAAGAAATAAACTACTCTGTTGAACACCTTTGTTAAAAGATTAACCAAAATGTTCTGCTTGATGATATCTTCATCGTCTTCATCTATTGTGGGGATTGAGCCCACGGGGTCGATATCGGGATCATCTGCGGGAGCGTTTACATAGGTGTATGTTTCTGCCTTCTTTTCGAAGGGGTTGATTTCAACTGCCTGAGTTGAAATGATTTCATCAAGCTCTGCAAGGCTTATGCCGTTAAGGGGAGAGAGCGTTGCATTTGTAAGTTTGATGTTGTCAACGGCAAGAAGTCCGCTGCCTGTGTTTGTGATTGTTACGGTATAAGTTCCGTCGCTGCCCTTGGTGATGTAATCAGTAATATCAAAATATGTTTCTGATGCACTGTTAACAACAAATTCCTTTGAGCCAATCTTTGCCTTTGCTGTGCCGCTTGCAGCACGAAGACTTATCATAGCTCTGGCATTGCCGTTTGTCTTGAAACGGAAAGCGAGTGATTTATTGTTTTTGAGATATACTTCGTATTTGGGACCGCCGCTTGTGAGGTAATCGCCGAATACTGTACCTTCTGTACCGCCTTCAAGGTAGCCTGCGAAACTGTTGCCGCCCATACCGCCTGCTGTAATAGCATCGATAACGCTGTAGAATGATGCGTTTTGTTCGCTTGCGATATATTCTTTGTTGTAAGTTTCGGGGTTATAGATACGGAAACCGTCGATATAGTTGATAAGTGATTTTTCTGAGGTTCCGTCAGCCTGAGTTTCAAGTGTTTCGCCGTCAGCACCCATACCGCCGTTGAGAACGGAGTCGTCATCCATCCAGATAAGTTCAACATCCTGACCGATGAGTTCATCCATACCAACCTGAGCAAAGAGCTCGTCTGTTACGATTGAATCAACAGTGCCTGTTGTTGCTTCAATGCCTGTGTTATCGAGAGCCTGAGAATCAACGCTCTGAGTTTTGAGACCGCCTGCGAATGAATAGTAAGCTGCGGTTGTTTCAACAGTATATGTTGCGTAGTCACCCTTGAACTGAACGATGGGAACCTGATATACAGTGCCGTAAGTTGCGTCATTATAGAAGGTGTCAACCAGATACACCCTAACAATCTTCATGCTGCCGTCAGCCTGATGCTGTTTTACGGTAACGGTCTGAATACCTGTGTTGTTGCCGCAAGCAGAGATAAGGTCAAAGCCTGTGCCTGTGAAAGTGAATGACTGGGTATCGCTTCGGTTGTTGGTTTTTGCTGATGAAACCGTTACTTCTTTGTGAGTGCCGAGTGAGAACTTATCCTTGCTGTTGTAATAGGTTTCGTCACTGCCGAATACGTCGCTGTTTGATGAAAGCGACTGGAACTTGTCAGCGTATGAACCGCTTGTTGTCCATTCGGTGAAACTCTGTGTACCGTCAAGAGTATCTGTTTTGTTCTCTTCGTAGTAAACGGTTGAAGCGGGAACGATGTTAAGACGGAACCAGTCATATGTACCGTCGTCACGCTTGATGAGAACGTAGCCCTTTGAAAGCTTTTCGGTAAGACCTGCCTGGCTGTTAAGGGTATAAACCATATCCTGATTACCGTTCATGAACTTGATACCCATGTTACCTGTGCTGAGCTCGTTTTTGTAGTTTGACTGCTTCTGAAGTGTTGAGTCAACGGAGCAAAGAGTACCGTTAACGTCGTTATCATACATGGGAATGTCGTAGTCCATGTAGTATGTATACTCGGGAATCGAGAAGTGATAGGTCGGGAATCTCTTAACGGGCTTATCGTTTGCGAGGGTATCGCTCATATAGCTTCTGCTCTGATAAAGAGCTGTTTTTGAAGTGTCGTTGATTGAGGTGTTGAGAAGCTCTGCATCAGCATCGGCGATAACGCCCGTGATTTCAATAATCAGCTTTGCGCCCTTGCCGTCCTTTGAGTTATACTCAGAAACGTTCTTTGCGGTATAGTCAAAGCCTGTAACTTCGATGTTGTTGGTGTTCTTATCGATGGTTGCGGTAACGCCTGATGTTGTCTGAGGAGCAGCAAAATAAAGTCTGCCGATGCCGTCATACTTACTCTGTGCAGTTTTATATGTGATGGTTGCGTTTGTAAGGTCGAACGCATCTGTCAGATGCTCACGGAGAACAGCGCCTGAGTTGAGCGAAGCAATAGCGTTGTTTGAGTTTGCAACAACTCCGTTGAGAATGCTGTTTGCGAGCGTGTCGATATTGAAGCTTGAACCGACGGGAACGTTGATATAGTAGTTATTTTCCTTTGTATTGAGAGGGCCGGGGTTGGTCATACTTGTTGAACCAGTGTATTTTGAAGAAAGATATTTCATGAAGTCTGTTTCTTCAAAACCTGAAACGTAGTCCTGGCTACCGATCTGAACAGAGAAAATATATGCACCGTTTTTCTTGAGGTTCAGACCGCCGTTACCGATAGCGTCGTTTGCGCAGTTGTTTGCGTTTGTTGCGTTATTGTAGTCGCTGTTGTCACCGCCTGCCGCACCGTCGGAAATAACAATAACAACGCAGCTTCGCTGACCGTTAACGTCATAGGTTGTGCCTGCTGATTTCTGTGCATTGATGATGTTACTTGCAAGGGTCAGACCCTGGTTGATGGGGGAGTGACCGTAACATGGCAGCTGGCTGTTAATATAGTATCTTATCGTGGAAATATTGCTTGCATTTTTTGCGTTGAAAAATACTGACTGATAATCAGCGGTTGAAAGTGATGTTCCGCCTGTGTAATTCTTCCAAGTGCCGCTGTTTGTGAGAATACCTGTGTTTGCCCAGGGACGTCCGTCCGAAACGTAAGTACCGTCCGAACCTGAGGTGACGATTGCAATACGGTGGTCAAGACCTGAGTGGTTAGCTTCGTTCTGAATCTTAACGGCGAGCTTATCCATAGCCTGCTTAACGCCGAGGATTCTCTGGCAGGCGCCGTAGCTGTAGTATGAAGCTACGTTTCTTCCGTAATCATCCTTATAAGGATATTTAAGAACTTCGTAGTTACGTCTACTATTCTGACTGTCTCTTTCGCTATGATAGTCTGTTCTGTTTTTGTCTGAACTTGCTTCAGAAATAATTTCAGAAGCATTTGCATAGCCGTATGCTGAAGGATTGGCAAGGAACATTGCATCGGTGATTCTGCTTGCAGAGTCGGTTGAAGGATTACCTGTACAGTTGTTTACAACAAGATAACCGTTCTGTGAAATCTTATAGCATCTGCCTGTTAAGGGGTGTTTACACCAAAGCCAGATGTCGCGTGAGTATTTACCGTCAGGACCTTTGTTAACCGCAACTGAGATTCTTGCGAATTCACCGTCGGGAAGTCTGTAGTAAAAATTACTTGTCCATTCTCTGTTATAGTTGCCGTTTTCAGAAATGCCGTTGTTATCACCGGCAGCCTGTTTCATTGTGAGAGCTGACCAGCTATTGATATCGGTTTGATAACCGTAAGCATCCTGCTGGTCCATTGAACCTGAAACGTCAACAACGAAAACGAAGTCGGTGGGTCTCTGGTCAACTCGCTGATACTGAAGAGCGTTGGTGGCATATGTTTCAAGAGTGATGTTATAAGTACCGTCTGCGGTAAGTTCTGCATCAAGGTCGGTATAAACCTGGGTTTCGTATGATGATGCGTAGGGGTCAGAAATACGCTTGTAGATACGTAAGGCTTGCTGTTCGGAGGTGGGAAGCGCAGGCTGACCGCTGTTGGTTATGTGGAAAGTACCCGGAATTTCTTCAAGGTTATGGTAGTTGGGAGCGAAACCGCTCTGGCTGTGGTTTGAATAGAAGTTTGTATAAGCTGTTACTGAAGCCGGAACTGAGCCGTCGTTACACCAGATTGAGTAATTCTCGCCGTTGCCGTAGATTGTGAAAGAACTGTTGCCCCAATCCTTGATTTTCATGGTGGAAGAAGCGGTTGTTGTCATTGCGAAAAGAGAGTCGCCAAGATAGAGATAGGGGTTTTTTGCAAAGTAAAGCTCTCTGTTTTTGAGTCTGAGAGAAGTTGATGCACCCGATTCAAACTGCCAATGGAGCGATTTGTTTGCGTCGTCCTCTGCGTTAAGAATAAGCTTTGTGCCGTCAACAGAATAATCTTTGATTTCGTAGCCGACAATACCTCTTGTGTCACCTGTGTTGGCTGCTGTTATGCCGCTTGCACTTGCCTTTTTGGGAAGCTTTGTGTCGCCGTAACCGCCGTTAGCATCGAGAAGATAAAGAACATTTCTCTGTGTTACGGGGTCTTTGATAGCTGATTCATAAAGAACGATATATTCATCGTAGCCGTTGAGCTCGCTGAGTGAGTTAACCCTCTGATATTCAACGGAGGCAACGTCTTCGTGAGATCTTGTGAGGCCCTGAATTGCATACTGGTCAATCTTCCAGATAACGTCGATGGGTTCGGGACATTTGTTATCTTCTTTTGCTCTGTAAGTATATGCGGCACTTTCACCGAACATATAGAGGTAGTCGTTGATAACGCAGAGAGCTTCGCCCATGTAAAGCATCTGATTGAGTGAGCTTGAGCTGCTGTCACCGCCGAAATGGGTGCAGTTTTCATATTTGATGATATGAACGGGTCTGGTTCTGCCGTTGATTGCTCTGTTTTCGTTACCGGGCATGGTAAGGTCGATATCGCCGATAGTGAGGTCTCTTGTGTGGTTGGTTGAATGTGAACGGCTCCATGAACGGCTGATATAAATCTTGCCCTTATCAACCATAGCATACTGAATCTTATCCATATTCAGAAGGATAACGTAAGTGGGGTTACCCTGGCAGCCGATACCCTCATACTTTGAGTTGGGTGTAAAGCCCTGAGGCTCAACGTACTCTGAAATTGAGAAATCGGTGATATTGAATGAACGTCCGCCTGCAGGCACGCTGTCCTGGTCAAAACGGATTGTGTAAGTACCTGTGTAAGTACCGTTTGTTGACTGGGTTGTGGACCATGATGAGTCTGCACCTGCGGGCTTGAGACCTGCGGTGAAAATCATCTGGTAGTGATATTTGCCGTTGCCGAGGTTAGTAATTTTTGAAGCCTGCGACTGCTTTACGTTACAGTGACCGCCGCCGTTGGGAGCGAACATATACATATCGCTCAGGTTGTTATCGGCAATAAATTCAATCTTGTATTTCTTACCTTCTGTAAGTGAAACTGAAGCGAAGGTGGGTGTGATTTCGCCGAGGGCGGTATCTGTTGTGATTTTACCGCGGATTTCAGCGTTTGCACCGTCAACGTTATAGCTTCTGTAAGTTATTGCACCTTCGGTAATGTTGTTTGTGGGGCTGTCTGAATTGAGTTTAACAAGGTTATAGCCGTTTTTGAGGTAATACCATTCTTCCGCAGATGAGTTACCTGCGAGCTTATAACCCATAAGAGTCTGTGCATAATCGCTTGCAAATTTCTTGCTGTATCTGTCATCGCTGGAAATATAGAAGTTACCTGTCCAGAGAACGCCTTCGTCGTAACAGCAGTATGATGTTGCAACACCGTTGAGTTCTTTATTAAGGTCGATGCTGTCTCTGAGTCTGATGGTTTTTGTTGTTCCGGGAGCAACGTCCATTTCCGAAAGGGGAACATAACTGATTTTTGAGCCTGAATCAGCATAGTAGAAGTTATATTCCGATGCAGCAATACCGCCGCCGTGGCTGAGGTTGGTTGAGCCGTCGGCATTCTGCATTTTGAAAACTGCAACAAGGTCGGTTGAAACAACGTCAAGAGCGTAGATAACGGAGGGGTCTGAACCGCCTGCGTCATAAGCTGAAATGAGAATCCATTCCTTTGCTTTCCAATAAGTCATACCCTGAGGAGTGTAGTCATCGGCATCGCCGAGGCCGGGAATAACAAAGTTGGTGGGCCAGTTTGTTTCTTCACCTTTGAAGAATCTCTTCTGGTATGCTCTGTAAGTTGCTTCATAGTTTGAAACAACTCGCTGCTGAGTGATTCCGCCGAGTGTGATTGCAGCTTCAGCTTTGGGGAAAAGACCTGAAAGGTCATCAAAGGTAATGCCTGCAACGGCAAAAATGCCGAAAGTCATTACGAAGCAAAGCATAATCGCAACCGCTTTTTTGGTGGCTTTTTTGAATGCTTTCATAGATTGTTACCTCCATTTTTATTTCCAAATATTATTTATTAATAAAATCCAAAAAGGAATTTTGGACAATTATTGCCGCTGTATAAATTCTTTGCAGAGTTTTTCGTATTCGTGAGCCTTTTTGCACGCATATGGCGGCACCCGGTTGCTCTTGCCCGTTTCTGCAATTGAAACCGCCGCACACATATCGCATTTTTTGCGAAGCGAACAGGTTGAACATTCTTCGGGAAGAAAAATCTTCTCCCGCTCATCGCATATCTGCTTCCACGCATCGCTGAAATCCGTTATCGGGATATTCGGCCCTGCCATCATTCCGCAGGGGGTCATTTCACCTTTCCACGTTACCCAGAAGGTTGAAAGCCCTGCACGGCAGTTGATTCGTTGGCTGCAGGATATTTCGCTCGGCTCGGGCGGTGAATCGGATTCGATAAGTCTTTTGAATTCTTCGTCGCCGAACATATTGCGATGCCAGTTGAGTTTTGCCCTTGCCGCATCTTCGGGCGAAAGCCTGAATGCCTCTCCGCAAACTCTTACTGGTGAGAACATATAGCTTGCCGATTTAACGGGAACGTCAAGTTCTTTTGAAAATTCCGTTACGGCAGGAATATCCTCAACGTTATCGGGGGTTATGCTGTAGTTGAGTTTGAAATTGATATCCGCTTCTTTCAGCTTGCGTACCGCATCGTAAACTTTTGAATAAGCCGAAGCATTTCCGCAAAGGTTACCGTAAGTTTCGGGCGATGAGCCGTAAACGGTAATGCTGATTCGGTGGGGCGGATAATCCGTGAAAAGGCGGATTTTATCATCGTCAATAAGGGTTGCGTTTGTGTTAACCGAAACAAGCAGACCGAGTTTTTTGCATCCCTTATAGATTTCGTCAAAATCGGGGCGGAGCATAGGCTCGCCGCCTGTAAGCAGAAGCATAAGCATTCCCGCATCCCTTGCTTTCTCGGCAAGGTCAAGCCAGAATTCCGTGCTCTTCTCTTGACAAATCACGGATTTATCGAAACTGCGTTTGTGAATGTAACACATTTTGCAGTCGAGGGTGCATCTCGGAGTAAGCTCAAACGAGCCTGCCAGAGGAATTCTTTTTGAATCTGCTTTTGCAAACAGAAAATTCGTTAACTGATCACAGGTAAGATCCAAAACTATATCACCCCTTCTGCTTTCAGCGTTTTTTCAAGAGTGATTACCGCATCCTCATCGGGAGTACATCCCAGATGATAAACGGGAACACTGTTGAGCATTTTGATTGCGGTGTCAACAAAACGCCTTTGTTCATCGGGTGCAACAAAATCGAGATAAGTGTTTTGCATAACGTTATGCAAAGCCTCGAAGCCGACACATTTTCGGATTGTATTCTCGGGCGACTGTGAAAGAAAAACTATTGCGCCCAGCGGAAGAGTTTCGTTATGACAAATTCCGCTTGTTCCGCAAAACGGAACTCCGCAGGCATACACGCCGTTTTCAACAAGAATTCCTGCCTTGTCGCCGTTAATCACCTTAGCATTGCGGTATCTCTCCCACAAAGCGGCCTGAGTGCTTTTGCCCGTGCCGCACGGTGCGGAAAAAAGAATCGCTTTGCCGTTAACCGAAATAAACGATGAATGAATAAAAAATGCGTTTTGACCGAGCATAAGCTGAGCCAATGAAATTGAGCTCCACATATATCGGTTGTCCATCATAATAGGGAAGCTTCTTTGAGTGAAGAGCGTTTCGCTGTGAGAAGTATCGTCAGGATTGTATACGGTAAAAGCACCCGGAATTTTGCCCATCGGGAATTCACGGTAAACTTTATTGCCGTTAACCGAAACAACAAATTCGTCTGACCTTACCGCACCGCTTGTGTCAGGAAAAGATTCGCTGATTTTGCAGGTGATGTTTATATCAGCTTTGTTGCTTTCAGCTTCAAACTGCGTCCATTGAGGATTGTCTCCGGGGAAGGAGTCTGACTCAATGCAGATAAGCTTTTCACATATCCGATAATATTTTTTCATAAACGAAAAACCTCACGCAGGGCATACTTCGCCCATAGTCACCTATTATAATCTTAAAAATTATAATATATTGGAATTATAATGTCAATATAAAATTAAAAAAATATTTTAT
>JAXJVE010000403.1:0-5756 GCA_036308705.1 Acutalibacteraceae bacterium | reverse complement strand
TGCCGTGTTTTTTACTTCTCAGGGCAACGCCTGATATAACCTTACCGTTTACGCTCTGAAAATCGAGTCTGCCCTCCCCTGTTATAATCAGGTCGGATTTTTCGGCTTTTTTATCAAACTCCGCAGTATCAAGCAAAATATCAATACCTTTTTCAAGCTTTGCATTAAGAAACGCAACCGCACCCGCACCCATTCCGCCCGCGGCACCTGAGCCTTTTAAATCCGCAACATCAATACTGATATCCCTCTCAATAACCGATGCCGCATTACGCAAACCGCAGTCAAGACGTTTCACCATTTCTTCATCCGCACCCTTCTGAGGTGCAAAGATATAAGCCGCACCGTTTTCACCGTAAAGCGGGTTTTCAACATCACAGGCGGCAATTACGGGAATATCAATCGTATTTTCAGGCACTTTTATTCTGTGAATATTCTTAAGTGTACCGCCGACAGGTACAAAAGAATTGCCGTTTTCATCGTAAAATTCAAAGCCGAGTGCAGCCGCCATACCCATACCGCAATCGTTGGTTGCACTGCCGCCCAGACCGAGCAGAATTCTTTCTGCACCGTTTGATACGGCATTTCTGATAAGCTCACCAACACCGAATGTTGTTGCCTTTTCTGGGTTTTTATTTTTGCCCGCAAGCGGTAACCCCGAGCATACAGCCATTTCAATCACAGCCGTTTTATTATTCAGCATAAGATATTCTGCAGTTATTTTTTTGCCAAAAACTCCGCAGACATCAGCCGATATCATCTCTCCGCCGCAGATTTTATGCAAACAGGCACAAAGCCCCTCGCCGCCGTCGGCAGCGGGGAGCTTTATTATTTTTGCATCTTTTATTGTATCTTCAAATGCCTTGCCGATTATATCGCACACCTGCTGAGCAGTAAGTGTACCTTTGAAACTATCAGGCACAATAAGAATATTCATATTATTCAGCCGAAGCCCTTCTGATATATTTCTTGAAGAATGCAATAGCGGGAGTCACAGCCTCAACGGGGATTCTTTCGTTTGTGCCGTGAGTGCATCTGAGAAGCTCAATGCTTACTTTATAAGGTGCGTAGCGGTAGATATTTTCGCAGATAGGCTCATAGTAGCAAGCATCTGTACCGCCCATAACAAGATAAGGTGCAACAATAGCACCGCTGTTATCCTGCATAACAAGTTCTTCAATAATCTTGAATGTTCTTGAATCGGTGGGTGAAAACCTTGAAGCTTCCTTGGCTTTGAGAACTTTGACTTCTATATCTTTGTTGCGGCAAACTTTACGGATATGTTTTTCAACATCCTCAACCGTAGTGCCCGGCATCTGTCTGAAGTTTACGGTGATGCTTGATTTCTGAGGAAGCACATTCGCTGCGGGGCTGCCCTGAGCCATTGTAACAGCTGTTGTTGTTCTTACAAGGCAAGCGGCAAAAGGTATCTTGGTCATACCGTATTTGAGAACGGGCTGAAGCAAATCAAGGTTACACATAACAAGGCGTGCGGGGTATGTACAGTTTCTGCCTACATTCGAGAAAAGGTCTTTGATAAAGGGCATAAGCTCTGCTTTGAACTGATGATTTTCAAGATCTTTTATAACGTTTGCAAGCTCGCCGAGGCCTGAATGTACGGGAGGCTGAGATGAATGACCGCCCTTTGAATTGACCGTAATTTCAAAATCGGTGTATCCTTTTTCGGCAATACCGATACCTACAAGCTCCTTGTTATTGAGAACACCCTTGACGTTGATGGGGATAATTGCACCGCCTTCATCAAGCACGCTGTCAAGATGAATTCCTCTGTCTTTAAGAGTTGTCATTATGCACTTTGCACCGCCAAATTCCGACGCAACAACTTCTTCATCCTGACCGAAAAGAAGATATACATCTCTTTCGGGAACAAAGCCTTCTTCAAGAAGAGTTTCAACCGCATCCATAACACCGATAAGGTGGTTTTTCATATCAAGAGTGCCTCTGCCCCAGATGAATTCGCCGTCATTATGTCCGCTGAAAGGTTCGTATTTCCAATCCTGTTCTGTGCCTTCTGAAACGGGAACAACATCCTGATGAGCAAGAAGTGCGATGGGGTCAAGGTCATCTCTTGTACCTTTCCAATGATAGATAAGGCTTGCTTCCTGAACAACTTCTTTTTTAAGATTTTTATGGATAAGAGGATAGGTTTCTTCAAGGAACTTATGGAATTTATCAAACTGAGAAAAATCAACATTTGATTTATCGGGATAGCTGATTGTGGGAATTGCGATAGCATTTGAAAGATTTCTCAGAGCTCTTTCGGTATCAACCTTCTCCTCTGCAGCTTTACCGAAATCTTTCTTTTTGGGAACATAAAGTGCTGCCTTAACAGCCGTTGCGGCAGCTGCAACACCTGCAGCACCAAGCAATGCGGGAACAATATATTTTTTCATATATAATCATCCTTACATAAAAAATTTTCTTTGAATCCATGCTCTCAGACGCTTACTTTTTTCCATCACGGCAAAAAATATCATAAGCGAAACAGAACACGCAGTTATAATAAGTGAAATTGTTATATCAAACTTGCCTATATATAAATTTTTCATACATATTTCAACAACAAAACTCATAACGCTGACCGCACCCAAAACCGCAATTGACATCAGAGGTTTTGACCTTGGTTTTTTAAGCCAGAATATAAACAAGTTACATATAGCCCAAAGTACAATTACAACAGGCAGAACAATTGAATAGTACCAGCCGTTTTCATCGCCGTAAAAATTGAACATATACAGGTAAACAAGCAATGCTATCGCATCAACGGCAAGCGAGATAACGGGAATTTGTTTTTTCCATAAAAGAGGGAACAAAAACCATATCCACGCAACAACAAATCCGCCGATAATGTAGCTTACAAGATGGCTGTCCAGAATAAAAACATTGAGAAGCATCAAAACAAGATTCGGAATAAGCAAAATCATTGTAAGCACAAAAACAACATATTTTTTGCTCAGGGATTTTGGAATATGAATCTCATCGGGATAAACGCTTTTATCATTTGAAATTTTTTCTCTCGGATTTATAACAGGAGTATCGCAAAGCGGACATTCCTTGCAGTTTTTTTCAAGTTCAACACCGCAGTTAACACAATAAGACATCAGCTGTCACCTCCCATAATCGCACTTCTGTTACTTTCGATTTTTACGGGTATACCGAATTTGACAAGTGTTGTAAAAATCTCTCTCTGAACAATATTTTCTTCATAAATATTTGAAACGCTGAGTGCAAGGGTATCTTTATAAGTGAAGGCACCGCATCTTGCACCGATATGCATTCCGGGGCCCATAACGAATGCAAACTTTTCAATATATTGCTCCATCTCTTTGGGAGTTTTTATAATTCCGACATTTGAGATGAGAGAGCTCGTTGCTTTTTCTCCGCCAAAAACATAAACCATTTTTATTGCAAAATCCTTGACAAACGACGGGCAGATACGCATAAGCGGATTCGTTTCAAAACCCGCATTACCTTTCATCATCGCCCTGAGTTCTTTTTGGTTGTTGACATAGCGAAGATAGAGTGAAAGCTGTTTTGTTATTTCTTCAAAAGTATAGTCACCCATATTGGGGTCAAGCTGAAAACAGTAGCACAGCATAAAATTCCTGAGAGTTTCGCTCGGGAACAAATTACGCACATTAACGGGAATCTGAACACCTATCGGTTTTTCTTTTCTCGGATTCTCATTTTTTTGCATATTGTACATAACCCAGACAAACACCGATGCAATATACTCGGTAACGGTAACGCCGTATTCTTTTGCTTTTTCTTTTATTGCATCAACAGGAATATATCCCGTTGTAACGCAAAGACGGTGCTTTGGTAAACGCACACCTCTGAACTGATAGCTGTGTTTATAAATCATCTTTGCCTTGGCTTTTGACTCTGAATTTTTAAGGTATGCATCTTCGCTCTCTTCGGGTTTCGGAGCTTCGTTGATATCAAACACACTTTCGCCGCACGGAATATTCTTACCCGTCTGTCTGAGATACTCCGCAACAAGAGTCATAAAGAATCTTGAACCGCCGAAGCCGTCTGTTATAACGTGATAAAACTCAACGGAAATTCGGTTTTTATAGTAATATACTCTGAAAAGATAGCCGTTATTTTCTTTAAACTTTATACGCAGACAGGGATTTGCCATATCAGGCATAACAGGCGGAGCAACATTGGGATTTTTCTCAAGATAATGCCAGAATAAGCCGTTTCTGATTCTTACATCAAAACAGGGAAATCTCGGCATAATTCTTTCAACCGCCCTCTGAAGCAGCTCGGGGTCAATCTTTTCGGTGAGTGTTACCGAAAGCCTGAAAACATTTGACCACGTTGAGCTGTTTTGACCCGGGAAAGCCTTTGCCGCATTATCAAGTTTATACCACTGTCGCTGGCGTAAAGGTAATTTGTGTTCCATAAAATCTCCTAAAAGAAGCTGAGCTGTGTTGTTTTGGGAAGCGATTCAAACGCTCCGCCTTCCTCAAGAGCGGCAATAATTGTTTTTGACGCACCTGAACGAAGCTGAAAATCTTCAATGGAAAGGAATTCTCCGCCGCCGTCGTTTCTTGCGTTTTCAAGACCTTCGGCAGCTCTGCCGCCGCAGCCTGCGATTGCCGAGAACGGCAGACGGATTTTACCGTCTTCAATTACATATTTGTTTGCGGTTGACTTATAAATATCAATCGGCAGAATCTCAACGCCTCTCGCCATCATCTCATTGATAACCTGAAGAGATGTGAAGGTACCTTCTTCTTTGGCGGTAGCTGTTTTCATCTGCATCTTCTGTTTTATTTCGTCCATCTTCTTTTTAACCGCACCTCTGCCCGCAAGAACAGCGGCGGTATCAATATCTTCGCCTCGTACCGTCATATATGTTGCATAATACTCAACAGGACGATAAAGCTTGTACCATGCAAGACGCATCGCAGCACTAACATAAGCGGCGGCGTGTGCCTTGGGGAACATATATTTAATCTTCATACAAGAATCAAGATACCACTGAGGTACACCGTGGTCAAGCATTTCTTTTTTATGTTCATCGGTAAGAAGTGAAGTTGCCTTACCCTTTCTTACGATTTCCATAATCTTGAATGCCATACCCTTTTCAACGCCCTTGTTGATAAGGTAAACCATAATATTATCTCGTGTACCGATAACTTCAGAAATTGTACAGGTGCCGTTTTTGATAAGATCCTGAGCATTACCTATCCAAACATCGGTGCCGTGTGAAAGGCCCGAAATCTGAAGCATATCGGAGAAATTCTTGGGCTGAGATTCAATAAGCATCTGACGGACAAAAGGAGTACCGAGTTCGGGAAGCGAAAGAGTTCCGGTTTCACAGTCGATATCCTCAGCGGTAACGCCCATAGGCTCGGGAGTTGTGAGCAATTCATAGAGTTTCGGGTCGCAAACATCAATTTTCATAACGTTTGTGCCCGTCATATCTTCGAGATGCTTGTACATTGTGGGAACATCATGGCCGAGGTTATCGAGCTTAAGAATTGTATCGTGAAGCGAATGGAAATCGAAATGAGTTGTTCTGTGGATTGACTCCGCATCATCAGCGGGATGCTGAATGGGAGTAAAATCTTCCGCATCCATATCGGCAGGCACAACAACCATACCGCCGGGATGCTGACCGGTTGTTCTCTTGACGCCTACGCAGCCCTGAACAAGCCTTTCTTCCTCTGCTCTTGAAAGGAACACGCCTTTTTCTTCAGCCCATTTTTTAACAAAACCGAATG
>JAXJVE010000402.1:0-5552 GCA_036308705.1 Acutalibacteraceae bacterium | reverse complement strand
TCTTGAGCCCGGTTGCAAACTTGAACTTTTCAGCGACGGTAAACAGCTCATTGCCAAAAAAGCAGTAGATTGCTGTGCTTTTTGCTCTTCGGAAGATGAACTTATTGAGCTTGACGGCAAATTCATCTGCCGCAACTGTCTTGAAAAACTCAAAGCTGAATAACACCTAAAAATATATCTCCAAACAGTTCACTCTGTTTGGGGATTTTTTTATGCCACGCTGAATATATTTTAATTATAAATCATCTTTTGTGAGGAAAATATATGGAATGGCATACATTATCTGCTGAAAAATCAGCATCTCAGCTCAAAAGCAATCTCACCGACGGATTATCTGAACAAGCCGCAAAAAATCTGCTTTTAAAACACGGCGAAAACCGACTCGGCAACAAAAAAAAGCCTTCACTTATAAAACAGTTTCTTGAACAGTTCAAGGATTTTTGCGTTATCATTCTTTTCATAGCCTGCATAATTTCATTTGCCGCAAGTCTTATTGAAGGCAACCGTGATTTTGTTGAACCTGTTGTAATACTTTTCATCGTTATGCTCAATGCCGCTATCGGAGTTTTTCAGGAAAGGCGTGCCGAAAAAGCTCTTGAAGCTTTGCAAAAAATGTCCGCACCCGATGCAACGGTTATCCGCTCAAACAAAATCAAAAAAATCCCCGCTTGCAACCTTGTGCCCGGAGATGTGATTCTGCTTGAAAGCGGTGATATGGTGCCCGCCGATGCAAGGCTCATAAAATCAAATTCTCTGCTTGTTCAGGAAAGTGCACTCACGGGCGAATCCGAACCCTGTTCCAAAAATGCCGATTCGGTTTTCGGCAAAGAATGTGCGGTTGCAGACAGAAAAAATATGATTTATTCATCAACCACCGTTCTTGCGGGCAACTGCACGGCTCTTGTTACGGAAACGGGAATGGATACACAGGTTGGAAAAATCGCACATCTGCTCGCCGATGAAAAAGCACCCCAGACCCCATTGCAAATACGCCTTGGAAAAATCGGAAAAGCTCTTGGTATAGGTGCTCTCATAATCTGTGCTTTTGTTTTTGCAATTGGTATTCTCAGAAAAAGCGGGATTATGCCCTCTTTTATGCTCTCGGTAAGCCTTGCCGTTGCCGCCATACCCGAAGGTCTGCCCGCTATCGTAACCATTGTGCTTTCTATGGGTGTTCAGAGAATGGCAAAAAGCAATGCCGTTATCCGTCATCTTCCCGCTGTTGAAACACTCGGCACAACAACGGTTATCTGCTCCGATAAAACAGGCACGCTTACGCAAAACAAAATGACTGTCACTCAGCTGAGAGGTCTTTCGGGTGAACTCCCTTTTAACAGTAATGATGCAAACAAAATATTGCTTTTCGGTGCACTGTGCAACAATTCATACGCAACAAAAAACAAAAAAGTTCTTTCTTTTTCGGGCGACCCCACCGAAACTGCGATTCTCAATGCCGCATCCGAAAACGGAATTGATGTTATAGGTATTGATAAAAACTATCCTCGTATGCACGAAACACCGTTTTCAAGCGAAACAAAAATGATGTCAACCGTCAACCGTGTTTCAGGCAGAAATATTCTTATCGTAAAAGGTGCACCCGATGTAATTCTCAAAATGTGTACCAAAGCAGAATCGGGCGGCTCAGCCGTTACATTAACGCCCTCAACCGAAAGAAAGATTCTCGCTCAGAATAATCTTATGGCAAACGAGGCTCTTCGTGTTATCGCAGTTGCATACAGATTTTGCATTGACGGTAATGATAACAGACCCGAAAATCTTGTTTTCACAGGCCTTATCGGGATGATCGACCCTCCAAGACCTGAAGCAGCAAAAGCGGTTTCAGTATGCAAACAGGCGGGAATTATGCCTGTTATGATAACAGGTGACCATATTGTAACCGCTTGTGCGGTTGCCAAAAAACTCGGTATTCTTGAAGAGGGCGGCAAAGCTCTCAGCGGAAGCGACCTTGATCGTATGAACGATGATGAACTGATAAAAACAATAGGTAACTGCAGAGTTTTTGCCCGTGTCAGCCCTGAACACAAAGTCAGAATAGTCAAGGCGTTCCGTTCAAAGGGTGAAATTGTTGCAATGACAGGTGACGGCGTTAATGATGCACCTGCACTCAAGGCTGCAAATATCGGTTGTGCTATGGGAAAATGCGGCACGGATGTTGCTAAAAATGCTGCAGATATGATTCTGACCGATGATAATTTTGCAACAATAGTCAAAGCAGTTGAAAGAGGCAGAGAAATTTACGATAACATAAAAAAAGCCGTTCATTTTTTGCTCGGCACAAATATCGGAGAAATTTTAACCGTATTTGCCGTTTCTCTGCTCGGATTTGAAGCACCGCTGATCCCCATTCAGCTTTTGTGGATAAATCTTGTTACCGATTCCTTGCCCGCAATGGCACTCGGAACCGAAAAAGCTGAAAATAACATTATGAAAAGGCAGCCTCTTTCTCCCAAAAAGGGATTTTTCTCTGACGGATTATGGATTGATATTTCACTTGAAGGTGCACTTGTGGGTGCAATCACAGTTCTTGCATATTTTCTCGGACTTTTCTCATTCGAAACTCAAAGCGGTCTGACATTGGGCAGAACAATGGCTTTTTGTACCCTCGGATTCTGCGAAATATCTCACGCAATAGGAACCCGTTCATCTTTGCCTCTTTATAAAGCGGGAATTTTCAGCAACAAAACAATGAATCTTGCCGTTATTGTTTGTTCGCTTGTTCAGGCTTCTGTTGTGATTTTTGAGCCGCTTGCAAACATATTCGGTGTTGTGCCGCTTTCTGTTTTTCAATGGTTTGTTGTAATTATGCTCTCTGCAATTCCGCTTGTTTGCAGCGAAGCAGGAAAAATTTTATCAAAGAAAAGCCCCCGTGCGTAGTGCACGGGGGCTTGATGTTTGATTATACGAGACCCTTGATAAGGTTTCCAAGTGCGCCCATAAGGCCAACGAATGCGTCCCAAGTGAACATGCTCTTGGGTGCATAGATGGGATCAAGGCGAACTGTGAAGCCATCTTCAACTTCGAATGCGATCTTGTAAAGAAGGATTACAAGGTTTTCGGGATCGTGGTTAACAGCTGCGTCCTTTCTGTTTGAAACGTAGTTGTTTGACCAGTAGTAGAGCTTGAAGTTCTTACCGAGTGCCATGTAAATCTTACCGTCTGTACCATATACACGGAAGAAGAAATCGCCGTGTGACTTCCATTCGGGCTGATAGATAACTGTTGTGTAAGCGTTTGATGTACCTTCGTCGTTTATGCCGGGAATCCAGTTTGCCTTATCATAGATATCCTTGCCGTCTTCAACGTGGTATGTGTTCCAGCTTACTACTTCGTAGTTTTCACCGGGCTTATCACCGTCTGTGATAATACCTCTCTTAACCATTGTACCAACGCCCATCGGGATTTCTGCTTCAGCATCACCGAGTGCTTCGATATCATCACCGTAAAGTACGGGGTTCTGAGTAAGGAAGGGTGTTGTCTTCATTGTATCCTTGAGCTCAAGCTTGTTGCCGTCTGCATCGAACTTATCAACATTGTAGTCAACGTAGATAAGGATTCTCTTTTCGGTATATGAAGCATAGAGGTCAAGACCGTATGCGGGCAT
This sequence comes from Acutalibacteraceae bacterium, assembly GCA_036308705.1. Classification (GTDB taxonomy): domain Bacteria; phylum Bacillota; class Clostridia; order Oscillospirales; family Acutalibacteraceae; genus CAG-177. The sequence continues at coordinate 1,930 of JAXJVE010000402.1, read as the reverse complement.
CTTGCTGTCAACAACGCTGCCGTCAAGCTTCTTCCACTGGAGGAAGTAGAATCCTTCGGGTGCATTCTTTTCAATCAATGCAAGAGTATCTGCATCAAGGTTTTTGTTGATTGTTTCGCCTGTTTTATACTTAACAACGATGGGATCAGCATAAGTTCTTTCTGCTTCGGGCTTGCTCATATCTGTTTCGGGAGTTGCATAGAAGAATCTGAGTTCATACTCAAGAGCTTCCCAATTACCGTAAACAGTGATTGTTGTGCCGTTTGCATAAGCTTCAATCATTTCGTGAGTAAGTTCATCAATGGGGAATGTTACGTCAACAGCGTTTGCACCTGTGCCGAGCTTCCAGCCTGTGAACTTATAACCGTACTTACCGATGTAGGGAACTTCAAGTTCTGAGTTTTCAACGCCAACAACGGGAAGAACTGTTTCCTTATTGAAGCCGTTTGTGAAGGTTGCACCGTCAAGGTCAACAGTGTCGCCCTTCTTGAATGTCTTGTCAATAGTGATCTTACCGTCAGCTGAACCGCTCTGTGCATCGAATACGATTTCATATTCTGTTTCAGCAAATTCTGCAACGAAAGCAACATCACGTGCAAATGTGCTGTCAAGAGTGATACCTGTGTTTGCATTGTATTCAACAGCTTCGCCTGTGCTTTCAAGTACCCAACCCTTGAATGTGTAACCTGCGGGAGGAGTTGTATCAGCTGTTGTCTTAACATTTACTGTATAAACGTTTGCTACTGCACCTGTTGATGCTTCGCTTGTTGTTTCTGTGTAACCTGAGAATGTGCCGCTTTCTGCATCGAATACGGGAACTTTCCATGTTACGTTGAAGTCAAGTGTTGTGCAGAGATAATATGTTGCTGCACCGTTATACTTAAGACCTGATGCTACGTCAACAAGAGTACCTTCTGTTTCAGCATTGTCATAAATATAAACCATTGTTGTGCCGGGAAGTGTTCCTATTGAAGCATCAATTGAATCTGCAGCCTTTGCAAGAAGAGCCTGAGTGTTTGTCTTGTTGAGTGTCTTGCCTGCATCGTTGTAGCTTACTGCGCCAACTTTCCAACCGCTGCCTGCTTCATAATCTCTTACCATGATGGTAATTGATGAATCATAAGCTGTCCATACTGCATAGAAGCTCTTGTCTTCATCGAATGTATACTTAACTGATGATGTTGCAACGATTTCATCTGTTGCTGCATCTGCCCAACCTGCGAACTTCATACCTTCGGGAGCAACTGTATTTCTTGATGATGCTGAGCCGTTGTATGCTACTGTTACTGTTTCGATGGGTTCTGCATCGCCCTTAGCATTATAGAATGTAGCTGTATAGTTCTTTGCAGTCCACTTAACGCTTGCACTTGCACCGTTGATGCTGTCAAGAGTTACTGTTGCGGGAACCCATTCAGCTGTGTAACCTGTCTTTTCGGGAGTGGGAAGAGTTGAAAGGTCAACTTCTTCACCAAGACCTGCCTTAACAACAAGTGAACCGTTTTCAATCTTTGCATTTTCGGGAAGTGCTGCTTCATCAACAGTACCGCCTGCAAGGTTGATAACTACATCAAATTCATCTGTTGTGAGAACTCTCTTGAATGTTGCCTTCTTTGTTGCAACATAACCTTCAAGGTCAACAAGCTTACCTGTTGCTGTATCTGCCCAACCGAGCTGATTTTCAGCTTCTTCGGGAATTACAACTGCTGCGTTTGCTGCATATTCCTTTGCACTGAGTTCTGTACCGTCATTCTCAAGGAATGTAACTGCATACTTTGTAACTGTGCCTGTGCCTGCATCGGGATTTTCGCCGATTGTGAATGTGTGCTCGAGGTCTTCAAAGAATACATGCTCATAGATGCCGTAGCCTGTGAATGCATTCTTAACATCTGAAAGAAGATGGTTGTAGTCATCTTCTGCTGTTGCATCTTCG
>JAXJVE010000401.1:0-5755 GCA_036308705.1 Acutalibacteraceae bacterium | reverse complement strand
GACTATGAGGTTGATAGGTTGCATGTGTAAGCGTGGTGACACGTTCAGCTTGGCAATACTAATAGGTCGAGGGCTTGACCAATGTTTAAATATCTCAGTTTTTACTCTTCTTTGTCTTTAACTTTGTTCAGTTTTCAGGGTGTATTTAATACTTTGATAATTAATCGTCTCAGCAGAGGCGGTTTTTTGTTTTATATGGAACTATTGACAAAATCGTTACATACTGCTACAATAAGAAAAACTTTTTAAAGGCAGGTGGACAAAATGACAAAGATGATCAGCACAATGAATCGGAGAACCGTTTTGTCCGTTTGCGATTGATGTAATTTATATCTTTCTGAACTTACAGGCATCTCCGTTTCGGAGGTGCTTTTTGTGTTTGAATGATAAGGAGAAAACCAATGAACTCGCAAAATATATTTGACAACGAAACATTTTTCAATGGCTACAAGGCTCTGCGTGACAGCGATTGCAATGCAAACGATTTGATTGAGCAACCCGCAATGCGTAAACTTTTGCCTGACCTGAACAGTAAATCTGTTCTTGATCTAGGCTGCGGTTACGGTCATAACTGCATTGATTTCGTAAGCAGAGGTGCAGACAGAGTTGTCGGAATTGATATTTCCGAAAAGATGCTTGCCGTTGCAAAAGAAGAATCAGCAAACGATAAAATCGAGTATCGCAATATGAGTATGACCGATATATCATTGCTCAGCGAAACCTTTGATTTTATTTACAGTTCCCTTGCGTTTCATTATGTTAAGGATTTCGATGCTTTCGCAAAAGATATGTATTCCATTCTTAATTCGGGCGGACAGCTTTTGTTTTCGCAGGAACATCCGATTATCACATCAACCGTTGACGGTGCAGGTCATTTCAACAAGAACGAAAACGGCGAGAAAGTTTCCTATACTTTTTCAAACTATAATCAACCCGGCGAGCGTAAAATCCATTGGTATGTTGACGGAGTGATAAAATATCACCGCACTTTCAGCAACATTATCAATGCACTTGCGAAAGCAGGCTTTTTGATTGAAGAAATTTGTGAACCCGTACCTGAAGATTGGGTAATCGAAAAAGTGCCTGAATGGGTTAAAGAATATATAAAACCGAATTTTTTGATAGTTAAGGCAAGAAAAATATGAAAAAAGTAATCGTTATTGGTTGTCCCGGCAGCGGTAAAACGACTTTTGCAGAAAAACTTAATAAACTTACGGGGTTGCCGTTATTTTATCTTGATGCTATATGGCATAAACCTGACAAAACTCATATTCCGAGAGAAGAATTTGATCAAAGAATTTCAGAAATATTTGCAACCCCTAAATGGATAATTGACGGCAATTATAACAGAACTATTGAAACAAGACTTAAAGAGTGTGATACGGTTTTTCTTTTTGATTTACCGACAGAACTGTGCTTGCAAGGAGCTTCCGAGCGTCTTGGTAAAGGTCGTTATGACTTACCGTGGATAGAAAAAGAATTGGATCCCGAATTTGAAGGCTTTATCAAAGAATTTGCAAAAACATCCTTACCTAAAATATATGAACTTATTGATAAATACAAAGAAGGGAAACAAGTTGTGATATTCAAATCAAGAGCTGAAGCAGATGAATATATAAAAGGTATGGTAAAATGAAAATTGCAGTTTTGGGATATGCAGGCGCAGGTAAAACATATATTTCAGATTATATAGCTGAAAATAAAAACATCCCCGTTCTTCATCTTGATGATTTAAAGTGGAATAAGGAATGGAAGCCGATTGATAATTCTTTTGTATTACCGAAGGTTTCTGAATTTATGGCAAATGATGATTGGATAATCGACGGCTATTATGATTATCTCTATTATGATGAACGTCTTGAACAAGCAGATATGATTGTTTTGTTGTTGTTACCACGGTTAACCTGCTTTTACCGTACAATAAAAAGAACAAAATCACGCAGAGAAATGGGCTATAAAAACGATCTTAATTGGTGGTTTGTGAAGTTCACGCTGTTTGGTTGCAGAAACAAAGAAAGACGGCAGATGTATGCTGATATTGTTAAAAAATATAAGGATAAAACCGTTGTGCTGAAAACGAAACGGCAGGTTGATGACTTTATGAAAAGGATTAATACCGAAGTTATGATTGAACGCCTCAGTCCTGAAGAATACCGCAAATGCTCAAATATCTGGAATATGGAATCTCAACCGCTTGCAAATAAATGGTATGATGAGATTGTTTCAGGTAACAGGCAGGTATATATTTATAAAATCAACGGTGAATTTATAGGTGAAGGTGCACTTGTTTTTGATACAGGCGATTCGGATTATACTGTCAGCGGTAAAAGAATTTACGTTTCCAGAATGATTGTTAAAAAAGAATACAGAAACCGTGGTATAGGCGGTGAAATTCTTGAGTTCCTTATTGAAAAAGCAACCAAAATGGGCTATACTGAAATGACTGTTGGTGTAGATAAAGACAACCAAAACGCCGTTCATCTTTATAAAAAATTCGGTTTTACCGAAGTTTTGTATGAGGGTAAAGATGAAAACGGCGAATATTATAAGTTACTTAAAAGGATAAAATAATGGAAGTTGAAATAATTCATCAATACGGCAGAGTTTACAGCGAAACGCCCGAAAGAATCCGTATTGCAAGCAGGGCTTTTTTGATAAAAGACGGTAAAATTCTGCTTTCACACGAGCTGAACACAGGCGTATATCTTATTCCTGGCGGCGGTGCAGAGGGTGATGAAACTGCAGAAGAATGTTGTATTCGTGAAATCAGGGAAGAAACGGGATACAAGGTGAAACCGATTGAAAAAACGCTTGAAATTCACGAGCATTTCAGGGAGATTCTTTATATCAGCCGCTATTTTATATGTGAAATTACGGGTGAAGGTGAGCAGAAGCTGACCGAAAGCGAGATTGAACACGGTGTTGTGCCTGAATGGGTTGAACTTGAAAAAGCACTTGAAATCTTTGGCAGCTACACCGATTATGCCGATATAGATGAAGAAATTGAAGGTCAGTATAAAAGAGAATTTACAGCGATAAAATACTATCTTAAGCATACCGCTTTTGCAAATTAATGTTGCAAAGCGGTTCCTTTTTTGATAGAATAAAAACAGAGAGAAAGGGGTAAATTTTTATGAAAAACTATGATATTGTTGTTGTAGGAGCGTCAACGGCAGGCAGTTATTTTGCACGCAAAATGGCAGAAAAAGGCTACACTGTTCTTATGATAGATAAGAATTCAAGAGAAAGAATCAGCCCCGAATATGATATTTTCCATATGGAGAAAAAAGAAATGGAAAGATTCGGTTTGCCCGAGGTTAAAGAGGGTGACGGAATTTTTGAATTTCAGTTCAAAGACCAGTATATGATGTCCGCTTTCAGCAATTATCCCAAGGATGCACCCACCGAAGTTGTGGGTATGCATAAGCACGGATATATTGTACTTATGAACGATTGGGCAGCCAAAGTCGGTACGGATGTTATTTACGAAGCGGCTTTCGACAGCCTTATTTATAACGAAAACGGTAAAATAAGCGGTGTTACATATATAAAAGACGGCGAAAAAGTAACTGTAAATTGCCGACTTGTTGCAGATTGTTCAGGTATACCCGCTGTTGTAAGACGCAGTTTGCCCGATAATTACGGTGTTGAAAAATTTGCACTTACAAGTGATGACATTCTTTATGTTGTTCTCCGATATGTTGATTTTACCGATATAAAAGACAAGTGGATTCAGTCACAGTTCTGGCTTGCATATAAAAGCTGGCTTGCTCCGAGTGCGGGCAGCGATGCAATTCTCGGTATCGGTGCCTGCTTCGGTTATGACTATGTTGAAAAATGTTTTAAACAGTTTGAGAAAAATGCAAAACTTCCGGGCTACACCGTTAAAAAGATTGAAAAAGGCGGTACGCCCTATCACAGAGCACCGTATTCATTTGTATCAGACGGCTTTATAGCAATGGGTGATGCGGCTTGTATTACAAAGCCCAATTGCGGTGAAGGATGTACGGCGTCGTTTGTTTTTGAGGAGATTGCAGTTGATGTTGCATCAAAGGCGATGGAAAACGGTGCATATCCTACCCGTGAAGCTCTCTGGAGCATAAATAAACTTTATAACAACACTCAGGGCAAGGAGTTTGCGAGCCTTATGGCACTTCTTACAGGTGTTGTAAGACACGGCCCTAAGGCAAACGAATATCTTTTTAAATACGATGTTATTTTCAGCGAAAAAATTCTCGGCGGTATGGGAAAAGAACTTGAACTTACTGCGGGCGATATTCTTAAAATAGTATTCTTCGTGCTTATAGGCATTGTTACTCTTAAAATCAGAATTTCAGAAATAAAGAGTATTCTTGACGGACTTATCAACAGCGGTAAACTTACCGAGCATTATGAAAAATTCCCTGAAACACCCGAAGGATTTGATGAATGGGTAAAGCAAGCAGAAATTCTTTGGAAGAAAGCGGGCAAGCTTTCAGACTGGAAACCTGAATTATAATTTGATTTACAGGATGACCGTAAACGGGTGATAAAATGACGGAAGAATATATACGCAAAAGGCTTTTTGAACTGCAGGATATAAGCTACAGAGAATTTCATTCAAAGCTTATACCGACAGTTGAAAAAGAGCTTGTAATCGGTGTGCGTACACCCGATTTACGAAAGCTTGCAAAGGAAATTTCAAAAACGGAATATTCAGGAAAATTTCTTGAAATCCTGCCTCATAAATACTATGAAGAAAATAATCTTCACGCATTTTTGATTGAAGAAATAAAGGATTATGATGCCTGTATAGCGGAAATCAACCGTTTTCTTCCGTTTGTTGATAATTGGGCAACCTGTGATATGATGCGTCCCCAAATACTGAAAAATCATCTTGATAAACTGCTTGGTGAAATAAAAAAATGGATTGATTCCGATGATGTTTATGCAGTCAGATTCGGCATAGAAATGCTGATGTGTCATTATCTTGATGATGCTTTCAGCCCCGAATATCCCGAATGGATTTCCCGTATAAGAAGCAATGAATACTATATCAGAATGATGGTTGCCTGGTATTTTGCAACCGCACTTTCAAAGCGGTACAACGATGTTGTTCAATATATTGAAAATTATCGCCTCGATGCCGATACTCATAACAAAACAATCCGCAAAGCGATTGAAAGCTACCGCATAACCGCTGAGCAAAAAGCATATCTGCGTAAGTTTACGCAAAAAAGATGAGATGAAGATATGATTTTTCAGATTGTTTTTTGAGATTTATTATACTATAATAAAATAGTGGAATAAAAATATTTTAAGGAGATTTTAATATGTATTACAAAATTGAAAATGATTTTCTGACTTGTGAAATTGACGATATGGGTGCTCAGCTCCATTCACTCATACTTAAAGAAAACGGTAAGGAATATATCTGGCAGGGCAATCCCGATATATGGTACGGTCAGGCACCTGTGCTTTTCCCCGTTATCGGTCAGCTTATCAATGATAAATTCCGTTATAACGGCGTTGAATATACTATGCCTAAACACGGCCTTGCAAGAAAGCTTCTTTTTAATGTTAAAGAGTGTGCGGGTGCAAAAGCGGTTTTCAGCCTTGAAAGTAACGAAGATACACTCAAAAGCTATCCTTTTGATTTTGAATATCTTGTAAGCTTTGAGCTTAAAGATAAAGCACTTATCAATACAATGATCGTTATCAACAAAACAAGCGGTGAAATGTATTTTTCAGTAGGTGCACACCCCGCATTCAACTG
>JAXJVE010000400.1:0-2302 GCA_036308705.1 Acutalibacteraceae bacterium | reverse complement strand
GATATTCAATTGGTATAACCGCAATCAAAACCGCCATAAGAGCTGCAGAAAATTGTATACCCGCAACAATGCTTACAGATAAATGCCTTGAATATTTCTCAGTAAATAATATATATGATCTTATCGACCTGTTTTATGAAAAAACTGTCAGCAGAAAAACAGTTGCGGCATTTGCGAAGGAAGTTATGCTCTGTGCCGAAAACGGCGACAAAGCGGCACTTGAAATAATAAACACAGAGGCAAAACTGCTTTCGCAAACAACACTCAGCCTTCTTAAAGGCAAAAATCCCGCCACACCCGTTGGTCTTTGGGGAGGAGTTTTTCAGCATAACAGTATTTTCAGGGATGCCTTCATAAATCATCTTTCAGAAAACAATTTTAACGATGTAAAGTTGCTTGACTTTACACCTGAAACAGGTGCGATTATGTGTTGCTACCGCAATTCAGGTATTAAAATCGTTGATATTATTAAAGATTCAATAAAGAATACTTACAATATATAATATATGTAAAGTATATAAGCTTTACATATCAGAGGTGAAAATGAAACCACAAAAAATTGCAATAACCGGAATACTTGCGGCAATCATTTGCCTTGTAGCTCCGTTTTCAATCTCTTTGGGTGCAATTCCGATATCGCTTGCAACATTTGTCATATATATTGCCGCCTGCATAGTTGATGTCAAGATATCCGTATGCTCTGTTGCAATATATATTCTGCTCGGAACTTGCGGTCTGCCTGTTTTTTCACATTTCAACGGCGGATTTCATATGATAAGCGGAATCACGGGCGGCTACATAATCGGTTATATTCCTTGCGTATTAATCACGGGGTTGCTCATAAAAAAATTCGGCAACAAAAAATATATGTATCCCGTAAGTATGATTCTCGGAACGGTTGTGTGCTACATTTTCGGCACAGCCTGGTATATTTTGCAAACGCAAAATAATATTGCGTCGGCAATCACTGTATGTGTGCTGCCGTTTTTAATCGGTGATGCAATCAAAATTTCTGCCGCATCAACAATAGGCATAACCCTCAGAAAGCGGCTTATACGATTTACAAAATAAGGAGAGGATACTGTGAACATTATCAGAAAAGAATACTCAATCCCTTCAAAATCAGGCGTTGCAAATGTTTTTGCAAGATGCTGGTACCCCGAAAACGAAGTTAAGGCAATTTTCCAGATTTCTCACGGTATGGCAGAACACGGCGAAAGATACGAGGATTTTGCAAACTATCTTTGCCAAAAAGGTTTTGCCGTTGCAGTTGAGGATCATGTTGGTCACGGCAAATCCGTTAACAGCGACGATGATCTCGGCTACTTTGGTGAAAATATGGGCTGGGACGCTTTTGTTGAAGACGAAAAAACACTGACAGAAATCTTGAAAAAGGATTTTGACGGTGTTCCCATTGTATTTTTCGGTCACAGTATGGGTTCGTTTGTTGCAAGAGAATACATACGCCGTTACGGAAACGATGAACGCATAAAAGCTGCAGTTTTCTGCGGTACAAGCGGCAAAAATCCCGCAGCTGCAATAGCGATACGCCTTGCGGGAATGATTGCAAAAGCCAAAGGCAGCAAGCATCGCAGCGAATTTATCAACAAAATTGCATTTGGTTCATATAACAGTAAAATCAAAGATTCACAAACCGCCTTTGACTGGCTTTCTTCAGACAAAAATCAGGTCAGCAAATATATTGAGGATAAATACTGCGGTTTTCTTTTTACTGCCGCAGGCTACAAAGATCTTTTTACCGTTCTTCATCTTGTTTCGGGGAAACAATGGTATAAGGATATGAACGATAACCTCCCCATTCTTCTCACCGCCGGCGAAGACGACCCCGTAGGCACTTACGGTAAGGGTGTTAAACAGGTACACAACGACCTTAAGCAAGCGGGCAAAAAAGATGTTACCCTCAAGTTATACCCCGATATGCGTCACGAAATTCTCAACGAAATCAACAACACCGTTGTTTATGAGGATATCGCGGTCTGGGCACTTTCAAAAATAAAATAAGCAAAAAATTACCCGGAGTGTTCAATGAACATTCCGGGTGTTTTGTTATTGATTCTGCTCCTGATTTTCAGCATTTTCAGCATTTTCGGCATTTTCGCCGTTTCCTTCGTTTTCGGCAGGTGTATCCGTATCAGATGACGGCAAAGTAGTTGTTGTGGTATTTGTTGTTTCTGCCTGAGTGGTTGTTGAAGTTTCTGTTACGGTTGTTGATTCTGTTTCGGAAACGTTGGTTGTAGTTGTTGAAGCAGGAGCTGTGGTAGTGGTAGTCTTGGTTGTTGAG
>JAXJVE010000399.1:0-3788 GCA_036308705.1 Acutalibacteraceae bacterium | reverse complement strand
GTCAAATTCAATTCCGCCCGTACCGATTGCATCAAGCGAAAGACTGTATGAACCTTTTGATATTTTGCCGAGCTCAAAATGTTTGATTCTGAGTTCGTCAGTCGGTTCAAAATCAAGCTGTGTGTTACCGTTCATAATGAAAGAAGAAACGGTATCGCCTGTTGTAACGTTAACACCAACCATTTTGCCCTGTTCGTATCTTATGCCCGATGTTCTGTAACGTACCGAGAGAACGGCATTTTCAAAATCATAGCCGTTATCTATAGTGAACGAAGCTTTGTCGCCTTTTTCACAGCCGAAAGGAGGCAGATATCTGTGAGGCATATGCCATTTGCCTGCTCTGTCGCCAAGACCGAAACCGCCCGTAAAACGGTGGTCTGCAAATTCGCCTTTTTTGAAACCGTCAGCATTCTGTTCATCCCAGGGGCGTGTTACGGCATAGGAGTAACTGTCGTAATCAAGGGCGTTTTTGAATGAACATTTTTCGGGCAAAGAGAGTTTGCAGTATGAAGGTGACGGATATTCGATTGACTCAAAATAATTGATAACACAGTTCTGTATCAGCTCCGAATTATTAACAATTTCGGTTCTGATAAGAGTGCTTTCGTCATCAAGCTTTACATATGAAACCTCGGCGTATACTTTGTCTTTCCATTCAAGGTCGTATCTGTAAGTGAATAAAGAATAATCGTCGCTGCATCTCCAGGGATGACAACCCGAGGGGAGTGTGGTGTTGGGTACTTTTATATCACCGCCGAATATTGCGGGTGCAACGGTAACATCAAACCTGACACCGTTTGCGAATGAGTGATCTGCAATTCGTGAAATGCCCATATATTTTTTGCCGTAGGGACCCCACGCAGGGAAACATTTTGAATACATCATAGATTTCATCCTATCCTGAAATTTGAAAATACTATATGAAGGTTTGCACCTTCTGTTTTGAATTCGATAAGTGCTGTGCTTTCCGCATCCTGAGTAAGAGTGAATGCACCTCTTTCGCCAGTTCCTTTATATGTGATTATGCCGTCTGAATATGTTTTTTTAACATTAAATCCTTCAATAATATCCGATATGGCGTATACCGCAATTGCACCCATTTCCGTTTGGGGAAAACGTTTGATATCGGTTTCAAATTTTAATCCGTCAAATTCCGCTGAGCATACATTACCTGAATAGGTGAGATTAAGCGGTGAAAGTGCTTCGGGCGTGTGAAAGTCAATGCTGAATTCGTTTTTATCGTTTTTGGTAATCGTTGCCGTCATTTCAAGCTCACCGTATTTTGCGTGGATATCAGAAGAAAACGATGACGGAATCTGCGGTAAAGAGTCTTGTGTTATCTCTTGCTTTTTACATCCCGCCGCAATTATCAACAGTAATACGGCAAAAAGAGAAAACACTTTTTTCAAATTATCACCTGCTATTCAAATTTTGAAAAAAACTCAGGAAGATAATTAAGAATATCGCTCGGGAGCATACCTGTCATTGATGTTTTTTGGGCAAAATCATCTGCGGCAAGCCCGTGAAGATAAACCGCAAGCGTTGCTGCATCAAACGGGGTCATTCCCTGTGCAAGCAAAGAAACCATTATGCCTGCAAGCAGGTCGCCGCTGCCGCCTTTTGCAAGCCCGGCGTTGCCTGTTGTGTTGATATATACGCCGTTTGCATTGGGGTTGCATACAACAGTGTTTGCCGTTTTTAACACAACTGTTATTCCGTATTTTCTTGCAAATTCATAAGCTGTTGCAATGGGGTTTGCGATTATTTCGGCTATTGTTCTGCCGCAAAGGCGGCTCATTTCACCCGGATGGGGAGTGATGATAACGGGAGCCTGAGCTTCTTTCAATATATCTATATTTGTGCTCAGGGCATTTATGCCGTCGGCATCAATAATCATCGGGATTTTTATTTCTTTGATAAGGTTATGTACAAGCGTAACGGTATCTTTATTGAATCCGATTCCGCAGCCGATAAGAAGTGCGGTTGCTCTTTTTGATTTTTCAATTATATCAGCCATAGCCGAGAATCCGAATGTGCCTTCAAAATTTGATTCAAGCGGCATAAGAAGAGATTCTGTAAGTTTAGGAGCTATTGCGGGATATGCACTCTGAGGGAATGCAGCCGTAACAAGCCCCGCACCGCTTCTGAGTGCACCGCTGACCGAAAGATAAGCCGCACCCGTCATTCTCATACTGCCGCAAACACAAATTGCGTGACCGTAGGTCCCTTTGTTTGAAACGGCTTTTCTTTTTGGGAACATTGCCCGTGCCTTGCTTTGCTCAAGCGTAAAGCAGGTTGCACTGTTGATTTTTCTGAAATCTTCCGTTGTAATACCGATATCCGCAACCTCAACCTTACCGCAATACTGATTACAGGGTTTTATAATATGAATCGGTTTGTATGCCGATATTGCTATAGTCATATATGCTTTAAATACCGTGCCCTGAACGCTTGCTTTGTCGCAATCTGCACCCGCGGGTACATCAATCGCAACAACCTTTCCTTCAGCTGCATTTACCGTTTGTGCAAGGGTGCTCAGAGAAGGCGAGAGAGAGCCTGAAAAACCTGTGCCGAAGATTGCTTCAACAATTATATCTGCACTATCAATAATCGGTCTGAGCAGAGTGATATTATTATCATACTTTATAATCTCAATGCTTGTTGCTTCAACAAGCGAATACATTTCAACAGAGTCCTCGGCTTTGGGCTCACCGCAAGCGAGCATAACCGTAACGTCGCAGCCGTATTCCCATAAAGCACGAGCGATAACAAAACCGTCGCCGCCGTTTTTACCTTTTCCGCAAAGTACAAGGATTTTTTTGTGACTGTTTCTCTCCAAAGAAAACTTTTTTCTTATAATTTTTGCACAGGCCTGACCTGCGTTTTCCATAAGCTGAGTAAATGAAATGCCTCTTTCAACGGCATTACATTCTGCATTATACATCTGTTTGCTTGTTACAACAAACACTGATATCACCCCTAATTTTTCTCTATTATAATATATCATATAAATAACATTTTTGGAATATAAAAAACAAATATTATGCGATTTTTTGAATTTTTTCTTGCGGCAGTAAATGTGTTATGATATAATTTAAAATGGATATTTATGCAGGAGGCTTCATTATGGAAGAGTATATCAACGGATATATAAGACCCCGCCTTCAGGGCGACGGAGGGGAAATAACTTTTGTTAAACAGGATGGCGATGAAGTTACTGTTTTGCTTCAGGGCGAATGTTCAAAATGCCTTATTCTTGACCGATGCCTTAAATGGATTGAAGAGAGAATCGAAAAAGACCGCAACGAAAAAGTAAAAATAATCGGTATACGTAAAAGACCGTATTTCCAGGATGTGTGAGGTGGATGTATGGCACATATTAAAGTTACGAGAAGAAGTATGAGGCCCGAAGAATGGATAACTCTGCGATTCGGCTGGCTCAAAAGATATATCTATAAAGAAAAACACGAAATTGATACGTTTATGATAAAAGATGCCCGCCAGGTATCCGAAATGAACTTTGAATTCTACGAGGATGAATTCAGACCTCTGAAAAAGGGCGATATGTATTTCACTCCCGACGGTACTGCTTTTATTGAAGCTGATTATGAATTGCCCGAACATCTTGATGGCAAAAAATACTGTTTTTCGTTAAAAACAGCTGCCGAAATGATAGTCAAAGTCAACGGTGTATACGTTGGCGGAATTGACCCCAACAGAGAGCGTCTTGACCTTTCTGATTATGTAAGCGGAAGAAAGCTTCATTTTGAGATAATGGGCTATAACCG
>JAXJVE010000398.1:0-9223 GCA_036308705.1 Acutalibacteraceae bacterium | reverse complement strand
TCGCTTACAGCAGTTTTAATATCTGATATTTCTTCAATATTCGGATCAAGTTGAGCGGCAAAAGCAGCTACAGTCGCTCTTGCAAATGATTCATTAACAGAACGGCTTTCAATTTGTAATTTCATTTGATTAACAGGTTTCATATTTTCACTTCCTTTTCTTAAGAGTTACAAGTTTCTCGAGTCCTGCAAGTTGCATCATTGAGAAGTTTCTTTGTGAAAGATTTACAACTTCTATATTGCCGCCATAACTCGAAACAATTTTGTATCTGCCGAGAACAAACCCTATTCCGGAACTGTCCATAAACGTTACTTCTCCGAAATCAAGGCGAACATTCGGCGTAAGATATGCCTGAATCGCTTCGTCTGATTCCAATCTGAAAACAGCAGCATTATGATGATCAATTTCACCGCTTACGGCAATTGTCAGACGAACAGGCGTTGATGTGATTTTTATTGACATTTATTTTTTCACTCCTTAAAAATAAAAATCCCTTATCACAAAGGATAAGGGATTAACATTAAAAATTTTGTTGAATTGTAAAAGAAATTAAAAATTATGAAGAATATCTCTTATTTCACCTGCAAGATAAAATGATCCGCAGATAATTAGTACATCATCGGGCTGAATGATATTGTATGCTGCCGTAACAGCCTTATGCGGTTCAGGGATGTCATAGCAGTTTTTACAGTATTTTTTCGCACTCTCACAGAGCTCTGAACTGCTTAAAGCCCTCGGAACATCAGCTTTTGCGGCAATAAAAGTATCAGCAAAAGGACAAACAGCAGAAAGATAAGACGTATAATCTTTATCAGCCATCAAAGAACTGACCATGATAATTCTTTTATCTGAAAGATGTTTTTTAATAAAATCAGAAAGTGCAGCGGCACAGCCTTCATTATGCCCGCCGTCAAGAATAACAACAGGCTTCTTTTTGATAAGTTCCATTCTTGCGGGCATAATTGTTTTTTCAATACCGTTTTTTATCGCTGAATCAGAAATTGTAATACCGAATCTTGAAAGAGAACGAACTGCTTCAACAGCCGTACAGGCATTATAAATCATATGCTCCCCTGCAAGCGGCAAAACAAAATCTATGCCGTCATAACAAGCTGATGTACCTTCAAGAGATTCGCCGAAAATATTCAATTTATTAATATCGGGAATTCTGAATGTATTGCATCTTTCCGAACACGTTTTTTTGATTATTTTCAAAACACTTTCATACTGATAGGGATAAATTACTGTTTCGGCACCGAATTTTATAATTCCGCATTTTTCTGCAGCAATATCTTCGATTGTATCTCCAAGTATCGCGGTATGATCCATAGAAATACTTGTTATAACACTCACATACGGTGCAAGAATTACGTTTGTGGAATCGAGTCTTCCACCCAAACCTACTTCAAGCACAACAAAATCACAGTTTTTCTTTTTAAAATACAGAAATGCGGTTGCGGTTAAAGCTTCAAATTCTGTTGGCTGAATTCCTTTATCAGATAAAATATCAATGGCATTTTTTACTTTTTCAACACATTCGGCAAGTTCATTCATTTCAATCATATTGCCGTTATACTGTATTCTCTCTCTGAAATCGGAAACATACGGAGAAATAAAAAGCCCTGTATTAAATCCGTTTTGCTGCAGAATATTTGAGATAATTGTTGAGGTTGACCCTTTTCCATTGGTGCCCGCAACATGAATAACTTTTAATTTATCCTGCGGATTCCCCAATTCAGAACAAAGAGCTTTTATTCTTTCCATACCGGGTCTTATGCCGAATTTTTCAAGTGAATGAATATATTCTATCGCTTCTTTACAATTCATAATATCACCTTAAAGACCCCGAAGGCAAACTTCGGGGTCAAGTTAAATTAACCTAATTTTGCAATACTTTCTTTAAGCATAGCAATTTTTTCTGCGTACTTTTCAGCCTGTTCACGCTGAGCGGCAACAACATTTGCAGGAGCTTTTGCAACAAAGTTTTCATTTGAAAGCTTATTGTTTACAAAATCAAGATCCTTCTGAACCGCTGCGAGTTCTTTATTGAGTCTTGCTTTTTCAGCTTCAAAATCAACAAGTTCGCCCATAGGAATATAAATTTTCGCATCCTGTGTAACAATACAAACCGCACCTTCAAGTTCAAAGCTGTCTGCAACTTCAACCTCTGAAGCACTTGCGAGTCTCTGCATAAATACACCGCCCTGCTCAAATGTTGCTTTATGAGCAGTTGCAATATAAACCTTTGCCTTCTTTGAAGGAGGAACGTTCATTTCTGCTCTGCGGTTACGGATTGAACGAACAGCAGTCATAATTCTTTCCATTTCGGTTTCATCTGCAGTAAATGAAAGAGAATCATCAAAAACAGGCCATTCTGAAATCATAATTGATTCGCCGTTATGAGGAATAGTCTGCCAGATTTCTTCTGTAATGAAAGGCATAAAGGGATGAAGAAGCTTGAGTATTTTATCCATTACCCAAACAAGAACCTGCTTTGCGGCCTGTGCCTCTTCACCGCCCTTCTGAAGACGGATTTTTGCAATTTCAATATACCAATCGCAGAATACATCCCAGATAAAATCATAAAGCTTTGCAATTGCAATACCAAGCTCAAATTTTTCAAGATTATCTGTAACTTCTTTTGCAAGGCTGTTAACAAGACTGATAACCCATTTATCTTCAAGAGCAAGCTCCGAAGGAAGTTCACAGGGAATTTCATCATCACCGATATTCATAAGAATAAATCTTGATGCATTCCAGAGTTTGTTTGCGAAGTTACGGCTTGCACTTACTTTTTCATCTGAGAATCTCATATCATTACCGGGGCTGTTACCTGTTGCAAGAGTAAGTCTGAGAGCATCAGCACCGTACTGATCAATAATTTCAAGAGGATCAATACCGTTACCGAGAGATTTTGACATCTTTCTGCCGAGAGCATCTCTTACAAGGCCGTGAATAAGTACGGTATCAAAAGGTACCTGACCTGTATATTCAAGAGCCGAGAATATCATACGGCTTACCCAGAAACCGATGATATCATAACCTGTAACAAGAGTGCTTGTGGGATAATAATGCTTGAGATCCGCTGTTTCATCAGGCCAGCCGAGAGTTGAGAACGGCCAGAGAGCTGATGAGAACCATGTATCAAGTGTATCGCTGTCCTGCTCAATGTTTTTACTTGAACAATGGGGGCAGCAATCAATATCTGTTTTTGAAACCATTGTTGCACCGCAATCAGCACAGTACCATGCAGGGATTCTGTGACCCCACCAGAGCTGACGTGAAATACACCAGTCACGTGTACCTCTCATCCAGTTCATATAGTTCTTTGTGAATCTTTCGGGAACAAAAACGGTTTCGCCCTTTTCAACAGCTTCAATAGCGGGCTTTGCAAGGGGTTCCATTCTTACAAACCACTGCTTTGATACCATAGGCTCGATTGTTGTATGACAACGGTAGCAAGTACCGACTTCATGCTTGAGAGGTTCAATATATTTGATATATCCGCCTGCTTCAAGGTCATTGAGAATTGCCTTGCGTGCCTCAATGGTAGTCATACCCGCGTATTTACCGCAATCAAGTACTTCGGGCTCATCTGCCGCAGCCTTACCGCTTGCAACAAGTTCGTCATAAGCAGCTTTATCGGCAGCACCTGTCATATGACCATCATCTGTAAATGTTCTGACCATAGGAAGATTATGACGTTTGCCAACCTCAAAGTCATTGGGGTCGTGTGCGGGTGTAATTTTAACAACACCAGTTCCCTTTGTCATATCAGCGTGTTCATCGCAGACAATGGGAATTTCCTTATTAAGAAGAGGAAGAATAACGTGGCAGCCGTGAAGATGTGCATAACGTTCGTCTTCAGCGTTAATTGCAACAGCGGTATCACCTAGCATTGTTTCTGGTCTTGTTGTTGCAAGTTCAAGCTGCTCGCCTGTTTCTTTAACTGTATAAAGAAGATGCCAGAAGTTACCGTCCTGCTCACCGTATTCAACTTCAGCATCGGAAATTGAAGTTTCACAGTAAGGGCACCAGTTAACCATACGGTTACCTCTGTAAATGAGGTCTTTTTCATAAAGTCTGACAAAAACTTCACGTACAGCTCTGCTGCATCCTTCGTCAAGAGTGAAACGCTCTCTGTCCCAGTCACATGATGAACCGAGTTTTTTAAGCTGTTCAATAATACGTCCGCCGTATTTTTCTTTCCAATCCCAAGCTCTTACAAGGAAACCTTCTCTGCCGAGATCGTCTTTTGTAAGACCTTCAGCTGCCATTGCTTCAACAATCTTGGCTTCGGTAGCAATTGAAGCATGGTCTGTGCCGGGAAGCCAGAGTGCATCATAGCCCTGCATTCTTCTCCAACGGATAAGGATATCCTGGAGTGTATTATCAAGAGCATGACCCATGTGAAGCTGACCTGTGATATTGGGAGGAGGAATAACTATTGTATAAGGCTTTTTGTCATTTTCTGTTTTGGCATGGAAATATCTTCCCTTAAGCCAGAAATCATAGATACGATCTTCAACATTTTTGGGATCGTACTGCTTGGCAAGTTCTTTTGCCATAAGAAATCATCCTTTCTTTGATTGTGAGACAATAAAAAAATCGCCTCACGGATTTAAAAAAATCAATGAGACGAGTAAATTTACCCGCGGTACCACTCAAATTGCACTTATGTGCCGCTCTTTGGGCTCTGACAAGCCCTATGCATTAACGCAGCAATCACGGAAAGGTTCTACTGATGCAAACGCACGTTCTTCCTTTCGGTTCAGGGGCTACAACTGACATCTGCCGCTCATCGGCTTTTCACCAACCGCCGACTCTCTTGAGAGCACATTTATGCCGCCCTCCCCATCAAAACCTTTATATTAAATTTTGTATATTCTAACATAGTTAAAATTTATTGTCAATATAAATAATTAATGAAAAACCTGTATTTTTAGTTTAATATCATAAAATTATACTGCGAAAGAGTGAAACGAATGAAAATTTCGAAACTTTTAAAACATACTTTGATTATGACTGCCGTAAATCTGATAATGAGATGTACGACGGTTGGGTTCAATGCATTTTTAACTTCAAAAATCGGTTCATCGGGTATGGGACTTTTTCAGCTTATAATTACAGTATATACGCTTGCGACAACATTTTCATCAGCGGGAATCAAGCTTGCAACAACAAGAGTTGCCGTTGAAATTAACATATTGAATAAAAACGATATGAATAAGTCTGTTGCGATGTGTGTTACTTATGCAGGGATTTGCGGATGCATTATAGGAATAATTATGTATATGTTTTCAGGATATATCGCAGAATTCTGGATATCCGATATAAAAACGGTGTTACCTTTGCGTATACTTTCGCTTAGCCTTCCTTTTGTTGCGATGTCATCGGCATTGGGCGGTTATTTTACCGCAATTGAAAAAATCCCTCAATTTTCAACGGTTCAGCTTCTTGAACAGTTTTTTAAAATCGGAATTGTCTGCTTACTGATAACCAAACAAAAAAATATCAATGAATTTCAATCCTGCATATCTGTTGTAGCAGGAATGACAGCTGCAGAAATATTTTCATTTACGCTTTCATCTTTTTTAAAGAGAAAAACAATTCCGCCAAAAACAAACAAAACAAATATCGACTTTTTCCGTTTGCTCAGAGTTGCTCTTCCCGATGCAACAGGCACTTGTATCAGAAGTATTCTTCTCACCGTTGAACATTTGCTGATACCAAAAGGGTTCAAAAAATCGGGCGAAGGTTCTGAATTTGCACTTGCCGCATACGGAAATATTCACGGTATGGCACTGCCGATTCTTCTCTTTCCGAGTGCGGTTTTATCTTCTCTTGCATCATTGCTCATCCCCCATCTTGCAAAGAAGAATGAAACGGGCGATAAAAAAGGTATTGATTATATCGTTACCAAAAATTTGAAAAGAACATTTTATTTTTCTGTTATATGTTCTGTTATTTGTGCCGCATTTGCACCGCTTATATCTCAGCTTGTTTATAAATCAAACGAAGCGGTGATGTATATAAGAATACTATCACCGCTTGTTCCGATAATGTATATGGATATGATAACCGACGGAATGCTGAAAGGTCTTGATCAGCAGATTTATTCAATGAGGTATAATATCATTGATGCAGCATTCTGCGTTACAATGGTTTATACAATTCTGCCTCTTTATTCCGTAAAAGGTTATATTTTTATATTATATGCAAGCGAAATAATCAATTTTTTTCTGAGCCTGAACAGACTGTCAAAAATATGCAATATCAGATTATTTCAAGCACACGAAGAAGAAACTCCCACACTCTTCGGCACGAAGAAATACTCAGGCGTTCCTCGGGAGTATGAATATCATACATATCAGGACCGAGAGAAACACAGTCAAGACCGTCAATCTTACCGCAGAAAATTCCGCATTCAAGACCTGCGTGAATAGCGGTAACCTTCAATTCTTTTCCGTACATTTCACGGTAAACAGATATCATTGTATCTCTCAGCATTGATTCTTTTTTATATTCCCAGGCAGGATATGAACTTCTGAAAGATATTTCACAGTTATGATTTTTACATATTTCAGAAATAACATTGCAAAGTTTTGCTTTTTCGGTATCTTTACCGCTTCTGAGTGAAAAGACGAACGAAATATTATCATCTTCAGTTTTCAGTTTACCGAGATTAAGCGATGTTTCAACAAGACCTTCAATATCTTTACTCATTGAAATAACACCGCTCGGCAATTCATTCAAAAAAGTGATAAATGCTTTCGTGAATTCCGAATCCATTGATTTCATATATTTTTCGGACTTTGAAACAGAAATTTTGATTTCGGGATCGTTAATTTTATATTCATTGATAAATCCTTCGTAAATATCTGAAATAATATCACAAACATTCTCATCTGAGGAAATAACACAAACGCATTCTCTTGTAATTGCATTATCCATAGTACCGCCGTTAATTGAGCAAATATCAAATGAACATTTTTTCAAAACTTTCGAAAGCAATTTACCCATAACTTTATTGGCGTTTGCATATCCTTTATGAATCTCAGCGCCCGAATGACCGCCGTGAAGCCCAGAAACGGTTATTGTATATGCATTTTTTGTGTTCGGAATAAAAGATGCATTGAAATTGATATCGGCTCTTACACCGCCCGCACAGCTTACCCACAAAACATCTTCTGCTTCGGAGTCAAGGTTAATCATTCTTTTACCGTTAAGAATTGATGAATCAAGACCTTCCGCACCTGACATTCCAACCTCTTCATCTGCAGTAAAAAGAACTTCAAGCGGCGGATGTGATATATCCTTGGAGTCAAGAAGAGCAAGTCCCATAGCAACGGCAATACCGTCATCACCGCCGAGTGTTGTGCCGTTTGCTCGGATAAAATCATCTTCAACAATAAGTTCAAGACCGTCTGTTTCAAAATTGATATTACTTGAATCGTTTTTTTCCCAGACCATATCGAGATGGCCCTGAATAATAACAGGTTCAGTTGATTCGGAATTGCAAGCAGGTTTATAAATCACAATATTTCCGGCATCATCGGTTTTATAATTCAAATTTCTTTCTTCGGCAAATTTTACACAGTAATTTCTGATTTTTTCAGTATTATGTGAACCTCTCGGTATTGCGGAAATATTTTCAAAATACTCAAAAACTTTATCGGGTTTTAAGCCATCAAGAATTCTCATTTAAATCACCTCTGATTATTTTTATGCATTCGGGAGCATTAATAACCGTATCCTTCCCCTTTTCGGAATAAAACTCTATCATTCCGTATTTGGTAGGAATATTTATCTTTGCAAATTCAAGGCCGTAAAGTTGAGGATTAAATCTGATTTTTTTCATATCCGGTTCAAGAATTTCAAAACCTGTTATTGCAACGGGCAACTGATAAGCGGGTGTACCGCCCCAGGCGTGTGAATGGTCAAATGAATATGTTTCCTCGGGTGCTATCCAGCCCTCTTTAAGACCTTTATCACATTCATTAACAACATTTGCCCATCTTGATATAAGCTTCATACCGTATTTATCAAAAAGATTATATTTTCTGACGGCACAAAGAAGATAGTGCATAAAATACGGCTGAATATCCTGTAATTCATCATCAAAAATAATTCTTTCAAGAATATCAACCGCAAGTTTATCATCGGCAAGTCCGTAAAGCGGAGCGAGAATATTGGGATATTTTGAAAAGTATTTTTTATTTACATTTGCGGGATGATAATATTTTTCACCGCCATAAGATGTACCGAGTCCGTCAAAATAAAGCTGTTTATCATTATCAAAGAACACTTCATTAAAACGAATTCTGAAAGCTAACGCTTTCTCCTTTAATTCAGTCGATTTATCACACTTATCAATATATGAATAAATTTTTTCAGCTTCAATGAGTGCCTTGTAATAAAAACAGTTGAGAACAGTCTGACCAAGCGCCTTAGGAGGATGATGCATTGAAAAACCGTCGATTACTGTCCAGTCAACAAACATAAAATCAGGCGGATTGTCGATAACTCCGTTTTCACCGATATAGCTTTCAAACCTTGAAAGTAAAACTTCAAGAGCATTTTCGCAATATTCAATCAAGTTTTTATTACCTGTTATCATATAAACATCGTGAAGCATCTGCACCCATATAAGGCTGTATGTTGTATGGAACATAACACCATTATTCGCAACAAGCCAGTCTGCGGTACGCATCAGATCAAACTCGGCAAGACGCATATCGCCGTAGCAGAACATTGTCATAAGGCTTTCAATATAATAATCACCCGTACAAGCAAGCAGTTCCTGATGTTTTGTACTGTCAAGATGAATTGATTGACGGCATATTTTAAGAGTATGTTTTGTAACATCATAAATCTTATTCAAATCGGCATTATCAGTTATAAAACAGCCTTCATTTTCAACAGGATACCATGGAGCAATAAGCGATAAATTCAAATTAATATCTTTGCAGTCGGTATTCTCAACGATAAGAGTTACAAAACCCGTACTGTGCATACGGAACGAAAAATATTCGCCACCGCTTCTGTTGAACGAAATATTTTCTTCCGTTTCCTCCTGACCTGAAAGTTCACTTGTGCTAAGAGAAATACTGCAACTACCGTCTGAATTTATAACAGGATGTACACCGTATATTTTATCAAGTTCAAAAGTGAATGTTTCGGTTTCACCCTCACAAACATTAAATGTTTTTTCAAGAACTGC
>JAXJVE010000397.1:0-5424 GCA_036308705.1 Acutalibacteraceae bacterium | reverse complement strand
TCAATGAATTCATTGACAACAGAATTAACCATCAGATTTGTTGTGCCGGGCATACCGCCGGGAAGAATTATACCTTTCAGATTATCGCTGACCGAAATATCAGAATCGGTTTTATCGCAGATGAATTTCATATTGTGCGAACCCTGAATGATTTCAGAACCGATACCTACACTCTGAATTTCTATTCCTGCACGTCTGATTACATCAAGAGTTGCGACTGCTTCAACCTCTTCAAAACCGTCAGCAAAAAACATATATAACATTCGGGCATCCCCCTTTAATCAAGTGTTAATCCAAGATAAGGATTTTTTACAATTTCAGTAAGTTTTTCCGCCTCATCATTGATTGCAAGAATCATACCTGAATCAACAATTTCAGAATTATCACATTCGGCACTATATTCCACAGGCAGATTAATTGTGATGTTTTTCATATCTTTGAATTCGGAGAAAAAATCACCCGAAACATCTGCAAAGCAGTATTCCTTTACAGTAACATCTGAGTTGTTTTGCGTGTAAAGCATATAACCCTTACAGTTTGTTTTGGCTTGTCCGCCATAATATTTATGATGTTCAAATGCAAATTCCAGACTTTTTTTATCCCAAACAAACATATCAATATTCTTAAATGCTTTATCTCTTAATAAAAACAAATTTTCACAATCTGTATCCGCAAAATCTGAGTTATAAACTGCATATTCTGGTGAAATATTGATTATTTTCTTTTTAAATAAAGGTTTATATCCGTATTTTTCATAGTATCTGTACAGAGATTTGCTTGCAGGCAATAAACATATATAATAATATCCTCTGTTATATGCAGTCTTTTTTGCAAAATCAAGAAGTAATGACATAAAACCCTTGCCTCTGTATTCATTCAGGGTGCAGGCGGCATACAGATAATATGACGGATACCGGTTATTATTTATTTTCATTTCGCCCTCAAGTAAAAAAAGCATTGATGCAATTTTACCGTCAGCCTCATAAATAAGAGTGTTTTCAAGTATATATTTGTTGTTGATAAAAAACATAATATCTTCTTCGGAATCACCGAAAGCTTCATTCCAAAGATGAATGATATCATTTAAATCTGATTTATTTGAATATCTTATCATAAATCAAGTCCGATTGCTTCTGTTACTGCATTGAAAACTTCTTCTGAGATTACTTCAATCGGAAGAGGTTCGCCATCCTTACTGCATTTTATTCTGTACCAACCAAGCTTGGAGCAGGCATAATCGGCAGCTTCACGGCAACTGTTGAGATATTCAATGTTTTTTTCGTGAATATCTTTTTTTGATTCATCGCCGTTGTATCTGCCTGTCATAAGTTTTTGTGATACTTCAATAGGCATATCAAGATAAATTACTGCGTCAGGTTTGGGTATGCCCATTTTATTGTATTCAAAATCTTCAAGCCAGCTGAGATATGAGTCCCAATCTTTTTTGTCAGTTTTTGTAAGCTGATGATATGCATTTGAAGTAGTGTATCTGTCCGCAAGGAAAACTTCACCGTTCTGATATGCATTTTTCCAATAGCAATTATAACTGACATATCTGTCAACCGCAAAAAAAGATGAAGCGGCATAAGCATTAACATCCTCGGGGTTTTTACCGAAGCGTCCCGCAAGATACATCTTTACAAGTTCACACGCAGGATCGTCATAATTAGGAAGTTTTATGAAATTTACTTTTATGCCCGAATCAGAGAGTTTGGTTTTAAGAAGCGCTTCCTGTGTGGATTTGCCGCTTCCGTCAAGTCCTTCAATAACAATAAGTTTTCCTTTCATACTTCCTCCATTTTACACTATAATTATTAACATTATATCAACAAAAAATGTATATTTCAAGTATAATACAAAACATTTTGTATTAATGAATTCTTTTTATTATACATTTACGGAGTGTTGAATATATAAATCAGCACTCCGTATTGTTCAAATACAGACAGGTTGAATTTGTTTGCCGTTCAATGCGTATATCATTGCATCATAAGTTTTATCAAAATCTGCAACAACAGACCTTGGTTTGTTTATCGGATCATCCTGTTTCATAGGTACAAAATAAATGTTTTTACGGTTCAACAGTTTACCGATATTTGACGCCGAACCTGAAAGTGCATCGTTTGTAGAAACGGCAATAAGAAGAGGCCTTTCGTTTCTGAGGTGTGCTTTAGCTGCAAGCGTTACAGGGGTATCTGTTATTCCCGACGAAAGCTTGGCGATTGTGTTGCCGGTACAGGGCTCGATAATCAGAATATCAAGTATTTTCTGAGGGCCGATAGGCTCTGCATCAGCGATGTTTGATATTATTTTGCGATTACAAATTGTTTCTATTTTTTCAATGTGTTCGCTTGCTTTACCGAAACGTGTATCTGTTGAAAAAGCGTTGAAAGACATAATCGGTACAATATCAATACCTTTATCTTTGAGAATTACAATTTGTTCGATAGCTTTTTTGAAAGTACAGAACGATCCGCATATTGCGAACCCGACTGTCAGTTTATCCATCGTATTCCTCCCTGATGATATTCAGAATACCGTCGGCAATAATTTTTCCGGCTGTTTTAGGAGCAACTTTGCCGGGCAATGACGGACATTGAAGAGCTTTTATTCCGAGCTTATAAGCTGTGCCGTAATCTACACCGAACGGTGCCGATGAAACATCTATAATCAAACAATCTTTTCTGATTGACTCAAGAATATTTTTATCAATTACAAGTGACGGTACGGTGTTTATTATGATGTCGGTATGATTTGCTGATTTATAAAATTCATTAATATTGCAAGTGTTATATCCTTTTGTTTTGGCAAGAGCTAAATCGCCGCAGTTCCTTGCACAAACCGTAATATTTGCCCCGAGCGATGAAAGAGTATCTGCCGTTATTTTTGCTACTCTTCCGTATCCGAATATTGTACAGTTGCTTGAAAAAACAGTATAATCTATGTTATCAATTATTACTTTCAGTATTCCCTGAACTGTCGGAACGGTGTTCATAACCGTAACATCTTCACGTTTAAAATAATCGTATAGCTTAATATTTTTTCTTTTGAGTTTGGATTCTGTTCCTTTGCCGATCATACCGCCAAACACGATTTGATCCGGGTCTATAAGTGAAATTATATCATCAAGTGATTCTTTAACAGGTATAATTGAATAGATTTTTTTCTCATCTTTTGAAACAGGTAAAGGCAGAATTATTGCATCCTTGTTTGGTATTTCTGATTTTATATCAATAATATTTTCAGAAGATAATCCGTAGGTTGTAACGCTGTAACCGAAGTTGTTCAGATATTCTGCCATATATATCTGACGCTTATCTCCGCCGATAATAATTAAATTTTTTATATTTTTCAAATTTGCACCTCCCTGTGCTAACAATTTATGAAAAAATATATGATGCTGTTACATTGAAAATATTGTAAAATTTATCTTTATTTTTCTGTAGTAATGATATATAATAGAAATGATAATCTGAAAGGAAGAAAATGTATGTTTGAAATAGATGTACTTCTCAAAAAAATTAAACGAATTCATTTTATCGGAATCGGCGGATCAGGTATGTGCCCTCTTGCAGAGATTCTTCATAAAGAAGGCTATCTTCTCAGTGGCTCCGATAATAATGAAACGGATACACTTGCAAGAATACGTTCGATGGGTATACCCGTTGCAATGGGTCAGAGAGCAGAAAATATAGAAGGTGCGGAAATGATTATTTACACTGCCGCCCTTTTGCCTGATAACCCTGAGCTTGTTGCTGCAAAAGCATCGGGAATTCCTACATTTGAAAGAAGCAAATTGCTCGGTGCAATAACAAGAATTTATCCGAACAGCATTTGTATCTGCGGTACACACGGTAAAACAACAGCTTGCTCTATGCTTACTCAGGTGCTTATTGAAGCTGAGTTTGACCCAACTGCGGTTATTGGCGGAAAGCTTCCGCTTACAGGTTCAAACGGTATTGTAGGCCATAGCGAGCATATGGTATGTGAAGCATGCGAATTTGTTGACACATTCCTTGATTTATCGCCTAATGTTGCAGTTGTTCTTAACGTTGACGAAGATCATCTTGATTATTTTAAAACATTCGATAATTTAAAAAAATCATTTACCAAATTTACTTCAATGGCAACAAAAGCAATAGTTTATAACGGTGATGATGAAAATACAATTGATTGTGTTTTACCTGTTATCAAAGAAAGCGGAAAAGATATCATTACATTCGGTTTAAAAGAATCAAACGATTATTCCGCTGCAAATGTTACTTTTGAAAATGAATTCGGTTCGTTTGATTTGATTATAAAAGGCGTTAATATGGGCAGAGTAAAGCTTTCTGTTCCGGGTATGCATAATGTATGCAACGCACTTGCTGTTATTGCGGCGGCTATGTATTCGGGCGTAAGCTTTGAACAATGCGTAAGCGGTATTGCAAATTTCAAAGGTGCGGGCAGAAGATTTGAAATTCTTGCAGAGATTGACGGAATAACAATTGCGGATGACTATGCACATCATCCCAAGGAGCTTGAAGTAACTCTCAACACCGCAATGAAAATGGGATACAACAAAGTATGGGCGGTTTTTCAGCCGTTTACCTATTCCAGAACAGCTATTCTTTTTGATGAGTTTGTTCGCGTTCTTAAAATTTCAGACAGATGTATTATGACAGAAATCATGGGCTCAAGAGAAGTTAATACCTATGATATTTATACTTCTCAGCTTGCAGAGAAAATCCCCGGAAGTGTTTGGTTCGATACTTTTGATGAAGTTGCGGAATATGCGGTTGATAATGCTGAAAAGGGTGATCTGATTATCACTCTCGGATGTGGCGATATTTATAAAGCGGCAAAAATAATGATAAAATTATTAAATGAAAGGCAGTGATTTTATATGAAGTACAGTATCAACAAAACAAATTTCAATGATTTTTCTGTTTATGAAATCAACAAACTTGAAGGCAGAGGCTATTCTGTCCCCTATTCATCAAAAGAAACATTGAAGAATACCGCTTTCAAAAAAGAAAGAGGTTCATCGGATATTGTAAAAGTTTTATCGGGTGAATGGCAGTTCAAATACTTTGATTCTAATAAGAATCTTCCTGATGAGATTGATACAGCTTCTGTTGATTTTGATAATATCAGAGTTCCTTCAACATGGCAGAGAACAGGTTATGACGCTCCCGCATATATCAACTGCCCCTATGCTTTTGACGATAAACCGCCTTATGTTCCCTATGAACAGCCTGTCGGTATTTACAGAAAAACATTTAAAGTTGAAAATACAGAAAAAGTATTTATTCTTTCATTCCTCGGTGTTATTTCCTGCCTTGATTTGTATGTAAATGGTGAATTCGTCGGTTACAGTGAAGGTGCACATAATACTGCCGAATTTGATATTTCAAAGTATATAGTAAACGGCGAGAATGAAAT
>JAXJVE010000396.1:0-1258 GCA_036308705.1 Acutalibacteraceae bacterium | reverse complement strand
TACCTGTGTCGCCTACCTGACCGCCGCTTTCTGCATAGAAAGAAGTTTTGTCAAGAACGATAATTGCACTGTCACCGTCATTGATGAAATCTTTTCTTTCGCCTTCTGAAACAAGAGCAAGGATTTTGCCTTCGGTTTCATTTTCGGTATAACCTGTAAACTCGGTTTTAGCAACATCTTTGAATGAAACACCGTTGTTTCTCCAGTCTGAATCTGCAGCATTTCTCTTTGCACTCTTTGCTCTGAGCCTTGCTTCTTCAACAAGCTGACGGAATTTTTCTTCATCAACGGCAATGTTTCTTTCGTTTGCAATTTCTTTTGTAAGGTCGATGGGGAAACCGTAGGTATCCTGAAGTTTGAATGCGTCTTCGCCTGAAAGAACACCGTTTTCGGCTTTTTCCATCATCTCATTGAGAAGTCCGAGGCCTGAATCAATTGTCTTATAGAAGCTTTCTTCTTCAATTGAAATAACCTTTTTGATATAATCGCTCTTTTCAACAAGGTTGGGATATGCATTTGCATTTTCAGCAATAACGGTATCACAAACTTCTGCAAGGAAAGGTCTGTCGATGCCGATGAGTCTTCCGTGACGGGCAGCTCTTCTGAGAAGTCTTCTGAGAACATAACCTCTGCCGCTGTTTGAAGGAAGAACGCCATCGCCTACCATAAATGTTGTGCTTCTGATATGGTCGGTAATAACACGAAGAGAAACATCCTTCTTTTCGTCATCGTGATAATTGAGCTTTGCAATCTCCATAATATGCTTCATAATGTTGCGGACAGTGTCAACTTCAAAAAGGTTGTCAACATCCTGCATAACACAAGCAAGTCTTTCAAGACCCATACCTGTATCGATATTGGGGTTTGCAAGGCGGGTATAGTTATTTTTGCCGTCGTTTTCAAACTGTGTGAAAACAAGGTTCCATACTTCAATAAATCTGTCGCAGTCACAGCCTACCTTACAGTCGGGGCTGCCGCATCCCTTTGAAGGGCCTCTGTCAAAATAGATTTCCGAGCAAGGACCGCAGGGACCTGCACCATGCTCCCAGAAGTTATCTTCCTTGCCGAAACGAACCATATGAGAAGGATCAACGCCTACTTCCTTTGTCCAGATATCGTATGCTTCATCATCTTCAAGATAAACGCTGACATAAAGAAGTTCTTCGGGAATTTCAAGAACCTTTGTAAAGAATTCC
Organism: Acutalibacteraceae bacterium; assembly: GCA_036308705.1. Classification (GTDB taxonomy): domain Bacteria; phylum Bacillota; class Clostridia; order Oscillospirales; family Acutalibacteraceae; genus CAG-177. Next base: position 62 of record JAXJVE010000396.1, on the reverse strand, counting down.
CAAGCCCATGCTGTTGCTTCGTGTTTGAAATAATCACCGAATGAGAAGTTGCCGAGCATTTC
>JAXJVE010000395.1:0-5978 GCA_036308705.1 Acutalibacteraceae bacterium | reverse complement strand
TTCATAAACAAACCTCGTGATTGATATTCGCCACATTATAGCATTGAAAATTGCAAAAATCAAGAAAAAACTCCCTCGGCGATTACCGAAGGAGTTCGTTTCTGTGTATTTAGTTTTATAATGCTTTTCCGCCGGAAACTTTTATTACCTGCCCCGTAATCATTCCTGCTTGCTCACTTGATAAGAACAAAATCGTTTCGGCGATATCCTGAGGCTGAATTAACTTGCCCATCGGAATCAGGGGAACAACTATTTTTTCAAAGTCCTCATCAATCCATCCCGTTTGAGTCGGACCGGGAGCAACACAATTTACCGTGATTCCGTACTTTGCAACTTCAAGTGCGATACTGCGGGTAAGTGCTTCTAAAGTTGCCTTGCTTGCTCCGTAGGTAATCTGACCTGCAAAAATCTGTGCGGCATCTGTTGAAATATTGATAATTCTTCCGTAGTTACCACGGTGTCTGATAAATTCTCTTGACATCAGAACGCTTCCCCTAACATTAACAGCAAACGTATCATCAATAACGTTTTGGGTAATTGTTTCTATTGTGTCACATCCTGTTTCATCATCTGTTGCCGCATTGTTAATCAGAATATCAACCCGTCCGTATTTCTCAAGAACTGCAGAATAAATTTCGTTTACAGATGCTTCATCGGAAATGTCACTTTCTATAATCATGAAGTCTGCATTCTTTTCTTTGAGTTTCGATTCTACGGCATCTGCACTTCCTGCATTGGCGGAATAATATCGGTCAACACCGTTTTTATCTGTTTTGGTTTCATCAAACGGTCTGTCGATTTTTTTGTAAACCAAAACAACTTTCGCACCTTCACGGGCAAAGGCAAGCGCTGTTGTTGCGCCGATTCCCCACGGGTTATTCGCTCCTGTAATGACAGCAACTTTATCTTTTAATCCATAGTCAATCATTTATATCACCTCTGCAAATTCTAATTTGTCGAACTCAATCAAGCTCTGAGATTTTCTCTTCAAGCTTCTGAACGAACTGACCAACGAAATATCCGTCAATAAAACGGTGGTTAACGTCAAGTGTCATATTGATAATAAACTTGCCGTTTTGTTCCGTGTATTTACCCCAAACGAGAATGGGTGCAGTATCGTCTTTGAGCTTCGGGTCTGTGTAATCACGCTCGTTTGAACACATTGTAATATCCGCCCAAGGGATGCACGAAAAGACAATCTGCGATTCTCTCAAGCCACCAAGAGAATATACAGACAGAGGATTGTTTTCGCTTTCCTTGCGGGCATTTGTTGCAAACTCAATAATGTCACCGTTGCAGGGAAGCGATACCATATGAAAGCTCGTTGCACCTTTTTTCAAATCTGTGAAACAAGGCACACGGCGGTCAATCTTATAAACCTTGTTATCCTCAGTTTCAAGTAAAAACTCGTCAATTTCGTTAATTGATTGAGTGCAAAGATATATAAGCGAATAATAGAACGAAATCTTGTTTTTTCTTGTAAATGCAAGCAGATTTGTTACGTCAATATTGAATGCCACGCAATAATGTGGAGTTGCAATTTTTGAATAAAACTCAAAATGCTCTTTTCTTTCCCAAGTATTTATATCAATTTCTTTTCTCATAAAGCACCTCTGCAAATTCTTGTTTATCTGACTGTCCGACAAATTGGATTTCTGCAAATTTCTGCTGTTAATTCAAAGCTGAGAATTGATTTGAGCCCAGACACGGATGCTGTCTGATTCTGCAATTTCTTTGTTTTGCATAAATCCGCTGTTAACAAAAATATTATCCGTGTACTTTACGTTTGAACAGTATTCTCCGAACCAAAGACTGCCTTGAACGGAAGAGTTGTCAAAGAAATCACCCGTATCGACTGTGTTTTCCGAAAGAACAAGTCTGTTAATGTTGTTTATTCTCATAAGTGTTGACGGTATATCTTTAAAGCTGTTTGAACTGATTTCTATATTTGTGAAAACGGCAGTTTCGGCAGACCTGCCCGCAATATTTGTGCCGATTTCGATTACAGAACCCCAGTCGCTGTAGTTACACTTCTCAAAGGTGTTGTTGCGGATAATCAGGTTATCAACACCCGTGCCTTCCTGCCAGAGAGTAGGTTCAATATCCATAACAACCTTTATTGCCTGAGCCATTGTTTTGTAGAATCGGTTGTTCTCGCAAAGTCCGTTTGAGGACTGAAGAAGCAGACCTCTTGCTCTGTTTTCATGGAAATAATTGTTTCTGATAACGTAGTTACCGCTGTTGCATTCCGTATTATATGCGGTCCAGCCCACCGATAAAGTTTCGGGCAGACCTTCAACAACAACCTCTTTTGTTATCCAGTCAAGATCTTTGACAGAAACAACCTTTGCAGTTAAATCAGTATTCTCAAATTTATCATTCTTAAAGCCGAGAGTATCGCCCGCTTCAAGCCTCATTGCAGAAGCAATAAGAGTAAGTGTGTTACCATTAACCGCAGAAACATAGCCGAGACCGTCGTGAACGTTAATGCAGTCATCACCCATACCGCTTATGTCACAATCCGAAATGTTGAAGCAACCGTTGGTGTTGACAATATGAATCGCATCAGCAGTCAGGGACACACAACGTTTGTCTTTGTGTTCGGGATTTACTCCGATAAAACTGTTGATAATCTGAAAATGCGAGCTGTTGCCCTCGCAGATATAAGCCATACCCGAACTTCCGTAAATGCTGACGTTATCAAAGGTTATGTTTTTACTGTAATCGCGGAGATTGAAAACCGTTCCGTTATAGACATAGTGCCTGAGTATGTATGTTTCTCCGTCTTCAAAACCGTTCATGCAACCGTTGTGAGTAACACGCAAGGTGTTATCGGAAATCTTCTGAAAGGATTTTATATTCGTTCCGTCCTGATAAAGATAAACCTCTTTTGACGAATATTTTGCACCGAAAGTATAAGTTTCGGGGTCGCATTGAGTAATCGCCATCAATCGGCAGTTTTCATCACAGTATTCGGCATCCTTGAAAACAAGGTCAAGAGTATTGGTATCCGCATTGCTGTTCTGGACGGTAACAACCGATGCAAGCGGACTTTCTTTCCAGTTCCAATCAACATTGAGGTTGCGTATTTCAACGCAGTCGCTGTTTCTGATAAAAAATCTGTAGTCGGTTGAAGAGAAAACAAAGGTTGCATCGTTGCCTTCAATCAGCAAATCGGTGCAGTTATTTGCATCAAGACCGTTTGTACTCCTGAAATAATATGTACCCTTATCAATAACAAGCTTGGTCTGTGGATGCTGTGAGCAATAATTGAGTGCACTCTGAAAAGCGGCAAAATTATCTTCATTTTCTTCGGCGAGTCCGAACTCCGATGCATTTACGGTAGTCAGCTTCTCTGCCTTGGGTCGCTGAATATAAAATTTTGTTCCGTTTGCGCCGTTTATTTCGTCTGCCGTTCTGTTTTCACTTAAATTGACGAGTTCTTCAACAAGCACATCTGATTCTGCGGGCAGTGTTGTCGATGAGATAAATAACAACAATATTGAAGCAATAAAAGAAACTATTTTCAGAAGCATCGAATCTTCCTTTCGATTTCTTATTTATCTGGCTGTTCTGTACAAAGCAGGAATTTTACTTAACAAACGCTCAAAGAACTGATGACACTGCGGACAGAGATCTTGAAAAAATGATAAAACACGGTGCCAGAACGAAGCAAGTGAGTCGCACATATCTTTTACAAAGCGCTCGAATTTTGTAAGTCTGTTACTCTCGTCATAACCGTTTTTATCTTTATAGACACGAACATAGTCAATAAGCCATTCTATGGGATATTCATTTTCAGGTTCATCCCAACCGCTGAAATCAGAATTGATATACATCGAAAGAACCATACACATTCTGTATTGCGGCGATTCTATTGTTTGTGCCACTTCTTTTCCGTCAACATAAAAGGTTATTCCTTCAGGTCTCCAGTCCATAGCATATGTGTGGAATTCGTTCACATAATCCATCGGATCTCCGTCCAATTCAACTTTGCTTGCCCATTCGCCAAGATCAGGATCATCCCAAGCATGAACTTTGGGTTCAAATACTCCGGGTGACTTGAAAAAGGTTTCCAACACGTCTATTTCACCGTTCTGAACAGAATCTGTTCCGTCGGTATCATCCTGAGCACCGATAAGCCACCATGAAGCGTATCCGCCGCCACCTGTGTCAGGCATTTTCATTCGTATTTCAAAGTAGCCGTACTGTGTAGCATATCCTTCATAAGGCTCAACTTCCATCTGATGAGCACCGCCCGGATGCAGATGATTCTTTTCCCAGGTCTGAATGCCGTTTGCTATCCATAAAAGATTATCGGGGTCTGCCGAGCCGGGCTGACCGCCGAAATAATCGGGAGAATCTTTTGTAATATACAGATTCAGACAACCGTTCTCGACTTTATATCTTGCAGAGGAGCCTTCTGTATTGGCAGTGCAGTGAGGTAAATATTGCGGTAACCAATACTCCGTATTTAAATTGCCGTCATTAAATTCGGTGCTGAAATCAAGCACATAACCTTCCTTTTCGGGAACACATTCTTCGGCATATGCGCCTGACGGCAAGCCGACCAACATAGTTAAAACAAGCAAAAAAACCATACTTTTTCTGAACATGATTTTTTATCCTTTCGTACAAATTCTTGTTTGTATTATTCTTTATCGGGCTGCTGTCCATCGTGTGCGAGCCATTTGCAATCTGTGATTTCCATATTTGTAAATGTTGCTTTGAATGATGAGTTTTCAGGACTGCAGGCATAAACTCCGAATCGGATTGTAGCTGCACCGTTCCACATATGGCATACTCTCATTTGCTTGAATGTAACACCGTCTTCGGAACATTCGATACAATAGTCATCTTCACGACGGCTGAAACGATACCACATAGATTTAATGTTCGCATCAATTTCGGTTGTTGCCCAATCAGAATAACCGTTATTTGTAACAACAGAACCGAGATGCTGAAATTTTTCGTTTTCATATTCGATCGAAGCTTTGAGCCAGTTTTCACTGTCAAGGTACATAACAATACCGCACTGGTCAAATCTGTGTTTGGTTTCAAATTCCGTCTTTACAACAAATGAGAAGAATTTTTCATCAGTTTCAATCTGTAAAACAGGAGCATTATCATTTCTGAAATGATAGTATGTTCTTTGCCATAAATCGGTATGCGGATTTGTTGTAATTTCAATTTTGTCTGCAGTTATAGTGTAATCTGCAGGCTCTCTTGTCCATTGTAATTTGTCAATATCAAATTTCATAATAACACCTGCACAAATTTTAATTTGTCGAGGCAATTATATCATACGCACCGGTTAAAAACAACCGAACTTTTTCTCTCAAAATAAAGCTTTCATAAAAACATAGTGCAAAACCGATTAATATGTGTTATTATGAACAAGGTGATGAAAAAATCACGTTCGACAGAAATGAAGAGTGCCTTGAAATCAGCATCAATAGCGAACTGAAAAACGATTTACCGATTTGTTTCAAAATTGAAATCGGATAAATTATTCAAGTTTGACAGTTTCAGATAATTAATTAAACATAATTTACAGAAGAGTTAAAATGTTACTATATATCAAGACAAAAAATTAAAGGTGATTCAATGAAGACTTACGGTACATATTTTCAGAATGACAAGGATTTGCCGATAAAATACGGTGAAATTAATTTGATAAACCCCGAAAGACAGAGGCTCCGCGGAGAGCCGTTGCTCAAAGGCGTTGAAGCTTATCCTGTTTTTCAGGGCTTTTGCGGAACGGATTTTGAGCTGATGAAAATGGGCAGAGACGGCAAACTCTCGGCAAAATTTCCCGAAGGTGAAAACAGACTCATCAATGGTCACGAGGGCGTTGTGTGGGTGCCTTCTGAAAACAGGTTTGCGATTGTGCTTATCCGTGGCGGTGACAGCTACGACCCCACCCGTTACACAGAGGATGAAACCTATTTTGAATACGGGTGTGACGGTGCAGACGG
>JAXJVE010000394.1:0-4737 GCA_036308705.1 Acutalibacteraceae bacterium | reverse complement strand
ATGGAGATTCTCTGCGCCTGACCTTCTGAAATTCCGCCGGCACTTTCCGAAAGAACGCTGTCGAGTTTCTGAGGCATTTTGTTTATGAAATGGGTTGCATCGGCCATTTCAAGAGCTTGCCACATTTCTTCTTCCGTTGCATTTTTATTTGCTGAAAGCAAGTTGGTTTTTATTGAACCCGAGAGCAAAGTGTTCCCTTGCGGCACGTATGAGATGAATCGTCTTGAAGCGGGGCAAGGCTTTTCGGTTTCGCCGTTTTCAAGAATATATTCCATACATCCGCTGTCGGGTTTTATAAGCGAAAGTAAGAGGCGGATGAATGTTGTTTTACCTGCACCCGATTCACCGATGATGCCTACACGGCTGTTTGCGGGGATTTCAAAATCAATATTATTGAGAACCGACTCTGAATCGTTATTATATGAATAGCTGACATCAGACACACGAAGACCGACGGATTTGGGTATATATTCGATTTCCTCATAGTCTTCGTTCCCGATTTCGCTGATTTCATAGAGTCTTTTGGCACTGACAAAAAGGGAAAACATCTGAGGAATTACTTTTCCGAGCGAACGCATTGACCCCTGCAGTTGCGACGAAAGAGAAAGGAAAAGGGTCATTGTACCGAAAGTGTAACCTGTTACTGCACTGTTTGTCAGATTATAAGCACACCACGAGAATGTTATAACATATCCCAGATTATAAATAAGCCTCATAAATGAACTCATTACGGTGCTCAGCACAGAGCTTTTCATAACAAGCTTCATTCTTTTATCTCTTATGTTATTGAACGTAAGGTTATTTTCATCTTCCAGCTGAAATGTTTTTGTAACGTTGATATTTGAAAGCGATTCCTGCATAAAAGCATAGTATTCGGAGTGACTTTCACGCAAAGCTTTTTGATACACGCTGTATTTTTTTCTGAATATAACAGAAGTTATCATTCCGATAGGTGCGATTACCATGCCGATAAGAACAAGCATGGGGTCATTTTTTAACAGGATAAATACGATTATCATAAGCTGACAGAATGTAACTATCATATTCGGAGCCATTGTGATAAGGATAGATGCAATTTTGTCAACGTCGCCTGAAAGTCGTGAAAGCAAATCACCGCTGTGGTATTTTGTCAGCTTATGCCAGAGGCTTCTCTGCACTTTGTCATACATTTTTGCGCGGATACCGTAAGCATATTTTTCATTAACATAGCTTGAAAACATTTCGGAAACAGAAGAAATAATTATTGACACCAACGTGGTGGAAAACATAATTATAATGCATCTGAAAAACATTTCCGATCTGAACGATGTTGCCGCATCAACAACATAACGCCCTGCAATTGAACTTCCGAGTGAAATAATCATGGTTACCATATTTATTATCAGAAATCCGAGTATATAACGCTTGAAGTTACTGCCGATGCGGTAAACCCATTTCAGTATTTCCACCGTTTCTTTCCAGTTTACGATGTTGTTAATGACTTTTTTAATTTTCTTTTTCATATCTTATTTCCTGTCAGTTTCCGTTTGATTTTTCTGAATATGCGATGAATCTTTTGGATTGATTTATATTTGTATTTAAGTTGGCGGTATCTCATTCTGAATCTGTGAAGCAGAAGAGAGCTGAATTTCAGGCTGTTTATTGTTTGGTCAGGTTTGATTACCTGTGTCACGATTGCGAGAAGGTCGTTCTTATCAATTGTTTCAATGGTTATCTGCGAATCACCGCACATTGAAACTGTGTTACCCTTGACCGAATATACACGGTGAATGGCATATCTGCCGTTACTGCGGCGGTAAAGATAAATCTCGCCGATGCGTATTTTTTTGTTGTCAGGTATTTTTGATAACACAATTTTATCTTTTTCCGACTCAATAAACGGTTTCATACTTGTGCCGCTGCCAACCATAGTTACGGTTCCGCCGTTATTGATTTCCGATATGACGGAACAAATAACTTCATCCATTTCAACCATAATTTCACGGTTAATCATAGGAGCATTCCTCCGCTTAACGGGTCGCCATACATAGCCAGAGCATAGGCAACACCCGATAATCCTTGCATTAATGAAATGTTTATGTCTGCTGTATCGGCAGGGTGAATGAATCTTAAGCTGTTTTCTTTTTCTGCCGCAAAAAGCTGCTCAAAAGTTTTGTCAATCCGAATACCGAGTCTGCTCGACGCCATAAGCCTTGATGCAGTTCCGCAACAAAGACTGTCTCTTCTTGACGGTGTTTCCATGGCAATGAATTCTGCTGAAAGGTTGATATCCTTTTCGCAAAGCGAACGCAAATTCACATCGTTTATTAGACCGAGCATCTCTTTGCGAGCCATTCCGATACCCGGAGCGCCTGAACACCAACCGCTCATAAATCCGATTTCGGGGGCATTTCTCAAATCCTGCCAATTTCCGTTTTTAATTATGAAATACGAATTTTCCCACGAAAGCAGAGCCGATATTGCGTCGTCAGGAACGGGTAATCCGAGAACTGACAATGCCGAAAGAGATAAAGCCAAACCCGATGCACCGTGAGCAAATCCCGTTGTGAACGGTTTTGTATTTGATATTTCTTTATAAAATCCCGAACATATTTTGTCTGATTCGGGGATCTGATGTCTTTTTAATATGACCGGCAAAGCACCGATACCGTTAAGGTAATCTGTATTATATGATTCCTCCGAAACAGAAATACGGTTAATCAGACTGACTGCTGCTTCTCTGAATTCAGAGAGAGCAGTAAGCTCGTAGATATGGAGCAAAGCGGAAACCATTCCCGTGATTCCGTCGCCGAGACCTGAACTTTTATCGGTCAGCTTTATCGGTGGGGTGTCGGATAACATTATTTTTGCAAAACTTTCAAAGCATTTCTGAAGTATATTGTAATATTCGTTTTTTCTTGTTTTGCGATAGAGAGCCGCATACATACACATAACACCGCAAAGACCCGAATAAAGCGAAAATCCTGAAGAAACAAAATCAACAGAGGATTTGCCTTGTTCAAGAGAGCAAAAAACAGACGGGAGAGAAAAAACAGCACTGTCCGTCACTTGTTTGGCGCAGATTTCACCTGCAGTCAATGAGCTTGTATTTATATGCAGTGTTTTATTGCATTTGAGAGGTGTGGATGCTTGCAAAGCAAGAGAAATAATTTTTTGTTGTCTTTCCAAATCGTCTTCGCAGAATTCTTCAAGACGATGAATGGCATAACTTACAGGAGATGACTCAAGAAAATCGGGAAACACTTTTTTGTTTCTTACAAACAAATCAGTTGAATTTCCTTTGGTGTAAAAGAGAGGAATTTCTCCCGAAGCCACACACCTCACTTCTTCGGCTAAAACAAGCGAAGATTTTTCCAATCGGTTCGGATCTGTATCTCTTTTATAAGCATATGAGAGAAGCTCGGATGCATAAAAATTTCTTTTATCTTCCGATAATGAACCGAGTTTTTCCGAAAGAGTGTGATAGGTTTGTGTGGAGCGAAGAATCTGTCTGAATGAACAGTCATCAAAAAGATGAAGTGCCTCGCGGACAGCTTCTTTATTAGATACAATAATATTATAAGTTTCCCTGAAAGCAGAAAGAATGATATCTGCTTTATCCCAAGGAAAGATTTTTTTGTTTTCGTTTTCGGTATGAGGAATATTTTTTAACTCGTTTATAACTCCCGAAAAACCGCTTACGTCTTTTGCACCCTCTGATGTAACGGCAAAATTGCACAGAAGGTGAGAACAAAGAACGGAATCTGCAAGAGAATAATGCGCAGTGCTTCGGCGTTTTTTGCCTGAAAGCAGAGTTTCCGTATCTATTATAACAGGCATATCGCCCGATGCAATAAGGTTTTCGCAATGGATATCAACAGAACCGAAAAGATAGCATATGCATAAAAGAATGCCTGCTCTGTGATAATAGGTGTCAACACCGTAATCCGAGGTCGGAAGATTTTCTTCAACCGCTTCGGTGTGATAACCGTCGCCCTCTGAAATAAGCATTGCGGTGCGTGAAAAGCGTGAAATACCGAGTGATTTAAGTTTTTGACAAAACAAAGAAAAAGCCACTTCGGTTTTAAAGTCGCGTGGCTTTTTGATATATGTTTCGTTTTCTGTTTGAACAAGCTCGGTTTGCTTTCCGTTATGCAAATCGCCGAGAGGTATGACTTTAATCATTTTTACAGCTCCAGATATCCGTGCTTTGCAAAGAATTCTTGCTCTGCCTTTGCTTTTTCGGGTTCTCTGATTTTGAAACAAATGCGGGGAGAAGGAACTCCGAACTGATGAGTGTCGCTATAATGAAATGCAACACAGGTTCTGCAATGTATGGCGTGAATACAGCCTTCGCATTCCTTGATTCTAGGAACGGTGTTTGCCCACGCAGACATCTCTGCAAAACACTCCTGAAGGCTTCTGCCGTGAGTGTCAATCAGCTTTGCGTCAAGTGTGTTGCAAGGTGCCATCATTCCGTCATGACGGATGAAACAAGCATTTTTGCCTGCATTGCATTTGATTCCGACTGCATCGGGATCTGCCGGGTTGGGGGCAACTCGTTTCTTTTCTCGAGCCTCTATGCTGTTCGGATCAACATTATGTTTTTTGCACCAGATGTTTTTGCTGGCCTGAGCAAGAAAATCCTGGTCAGCCTGAATTGATTCGTTTAATTCCACGGTGTTGTTGCCGAGTGTAAATAAATCTGCAGAGTATCGGAATTCGCAACCGAGAGATGCTGCATAATCATAAAGTGGT
>JAXJVE010000393.1:0-3281 GCA_036308705.1 Acutalibacteraceae bacterium | reverse complement strand
GTATGTATGCTCTCACATCTGAAAATTGCCCCGAATACCTTGTCGGTATGATTGCGGAAGGTATGTTTGTCAATTTTGGTGAATCATTCAAAAATCATCTTATTGAGTTCAGAATACCAAGAGTTGTTGTTTTTGATTTAATCAAGAAATTTTTCACCAAATATACAGGCTATTCAATGGATTACGGCCCGTATAATGTTATTGATAAGCTCAACAAACCTCTTCTTATGCTTCACAGTAAAGAAGACACCTACTCCACGCCCGATTTTGCAGAAAAGCTTTTTGAAAAATGCTCATCAAAAAGTAAAGAAATCGTATGGTTCCCCAAAGGCAGACACTCAATGCTGAGAATTACCGATATGGAAAGATATGATACTGCTATCAAAGAATTCATAAAAAAGAATTTTGATAATTGAAATAAAAACCGCTGAGGTACTGTAAATGTATCTCAGCGGTTATTTTTATTTTATTGACTCAAAATAATTTTTGATAATTGTAAAAAGACTCTTCACAAAAGTTATAAGAGCATCGGTAAATGACACATCCCAACGAGCTGTTGTGTTCATATTTTCAGCAGTCATGGGAACAACAATATCCGTATCTCTCTGATATACAAGATACTGCGGAAATGACGGATTGTCAAACACGGTAAAACCGTCTGTATTGATAATTTCAACAAAAAGTTTATCAACATAAGAAGGGAAATGCTCGTGCTTCAAATCCTTTATAAACCAGGTTGAATCAGGGAAAAGACAGGTTGAGGCATCCACCTGACAGTCAGGCGAAATATACTTTGCCGTTTGATTTACAACAGCATTTTTAATATATTCGTCATCAAAAGAAGATTCAACACCTGAGGTGGTTGCACCCATTGAGCTCTGTGAAAGCTCGCAAGTACCGTCGCCGATATAGTCGTTCAGTTTTGAAACGGGAATCAGCTGAATTCCGTATTTTGAAACATTTGAAAATTCTACGCCTTCTTTACTCAGTTCGATGTATTTATCATCCATCTTGAGTCTTGTGTTAATATGATAATTGTCAATCTTTTCAATAAGACCTGCGTATTCTTCTTCCATCTCATAGAAGCAGACTTCCTTGGCTCTTTCAAAATCTTCTTCAGTTACCATACTCCAATATCCGGGATAAGTTGCGAATGTTTCGGACATAATCGGAGGCATAATATCAAAGACGATATCTTCATACACATTATTGACAGCCCAGCAAGCAATATCAAGACCGTATGTTTTATTCATAAGCGTTACAAGCGATTCAAGAAGCTGCTCAAGATAATCCTCTTCAAAAAGCTGAATATCATAAACATATCTCTCAACGCCGTTACCCTCAAGATAAATCTCGCCGGCAAAAGCCTTGCTTGCCATCGCCGCACCGTGCGATGCGCTTGCATAGAAAATGCATTCTCTGACATGCTCACCGTCATATTTGGTCATATAGGCGGCAACAATACTTGCACCGAGGCATCTGCCGAGAAGTGCTACTTCTTCGGCACCCGTTACTTTTTTGACAGCTTCAATATATTCGTGAAGTCCGTCCGCAGTTTCCCAAGGGTCAAGACGCCAGTCGTATTTGAAAACATAGTCATCAATCTTATATTTACCGTTAACTTTCTTATCTGTGAGAGTTGCTTCCGACCAGGTCCAGCCAACCACGCTGCCGTCTGAAGGATTGCCGTTTTTATCAAGACTTACATCTTCAAAAAGCGGAACAAGTGCATCATGAAGCGCAACGCAGAATTCATCCCACTCCTGTGTAAAAAATGCTTCTGCAAAAACAGGAAGGTATTTATCTACCTGCTCTTCTATATATCCTTCAGGAATCTGAATGGGATATATCTGCTCCTGCTCAGGAGTACCGTAATTTCGGTAAAGTGATGCACCCTGACCTTCTATATATATAAGAGGAATATCTATCCCCTCTTGTGAAGCGAAAGATAACGGTGCTGAACACAAAACAGTAGTTGACAGAACAATCAAAGAAAGTATAAATGCAATTATTTTTTTCATAATTTTATCCCCCCGTGCATTTTACTCTCCTTTACATTTATAAGGAAGTTCTGTTTCTGTTGCAACGTGTGAGAAGAAGAATTCACATCTCTCTTCGCTGTTGATAATTGTAACAGGCTTTATCTGATTAAGAACTCTGCCCTTTGAACGAAGCATCTCTCTGTAATCCCAATATGTTTTGGGTTTGAGGAAGAGAACTTCGGGTCTGTTAATCATACCCCAACGACGGTATTTGAAATACTTCTCGTTGAACTCCTTGAACTTTTCATCAAGAATATCAATATATTTCTGTCTGTCTTCTTCAGAAACGGGATTAACAGGTTCTGCAAGCATACAGTAACGGGGCGGATTTGTTGAATAGTCCGCATAAAGGCTGTGACCTACAAATTCATTGCCCATTTCTTCAGCGGTCTGCTTTGCTGCAAGGTCAACCATCTCGGTTGTTGTTTTTTCATTTGCAAGGTTCATACCGAGATTGCGTCTGTAAAGGAACTCAATCATAGGTGTGTTGTTATGCATACCTGTAACCTTTACAACGTCTTCCATACGGTATCTGTAAAGACCTGAGAAGTTAGAAACAACAATTTCGTACTTCTTGCCAACTTCAAGCTGATCGATAAGAACAGGTGTAACCTCTTCATCGGGATCATCCGCATCGTCATCAACAGGAAGGAACTCAAAGAACACGCAATGGGGAAGAAGTACGCCGTCGTGCGAATCAAGTTCTGTTGCCATAGCAAAGAAGCCTTCTGCAGCGGCAAAGCCCATACCGTGAATAGGAACATCATCACCGATATATTTACGGAGTTTATCAACATAAACTTTGAGGTTTGAGCCAACCATACCGTATGCCCATGTAAGTCTGGGCCAGATACGGGGTGCGATAGGATCTTCAAAGCCCTTTTCAAATTCTTTGCGAAGCTCTGCAGCTCTCTTGGGATTGGGCTTGAATTTTTTTGAATACTCCTTGTAAAGCTCAGGAGTAATCTTTATGTTGGGATTAATGATACCTTTTTCAATATCATCACAAAGCATTTCCCAATTTTCTTTAAGATAATCAAACATTGTTGTTACGAGTGTAATAACAAGAGAACCGATATAGCTTACTTTTGTGTTTTCAAGCGCAAAACGAAGCTGAAGGTATGAAGTATCAATAAGCTCTTCGTGTTCGGGATAAAGAAGAGAGTTGGGAGATGTGCAGAAAAAAGGCGTAATAGCCTTAAGATATGTAAGAGGAATCTGTGCAGCACCGTTACACAT
>JAXJVE010000392.1:0-2008 GCA_036308705.1 Acutalibacteraceae bacterium | reverse complement strand
GATTTATTGCTTTTTCTTTGAACATGATGATTGGTTACTATATAAGAAAGCGAAAAAACACGGTTGATCTGACCGTGTTTTTTTATCATTAAAAGCAAATTTTCTGCATAGAATGTTACAGAAAAAGGTATAAATTATATGAAATCAGATATAATAATTTTGCAGGCATTTTCTTCCTGTGAACAGTTTGCGAAGAAAGTGTCTGCTTTTTTATATTTTACAAAAATGTAACCGTTTTTTACACTTTTGTAACCATTTGTAACTTTTTCTGTTTTTCACAAAAAAATTACCAATAATTGACAAAAATCTGCAAATTCTCAAACTATCTCTGATGTCATATTGGCAAAAAAGCAAATGGGTTTTGTGCAAATTGAACAAAAAAACAATCTCAAAAAATTTGACAAATCAAACATTTGTCAATATAATGACACACGTTGCAAAAGGAAATCGAGGTTTGACCCGAAAAAGGCTTTACCAAAAAACTACTAATGCGCAAAATAAGGAGAGTATTATGATTACAAATTCAGCTTCCGGAAGTAACGGAAAGCACAGTAAGCGATTCAGAATTCTGAGCGCTGTTGTTGCGGGTCTGTTTACTTGCTCGGTAACTCTTACGGCTTCCGGTGCATCGGAGACCGGCCCTGTTACCGTAGTTGACGGAGAAAAATCGGTAAGCATATCTGCCGCATCAGGCAGCCCCCGAGAAATTGTTAAACAGGCAGGCATAGTTCTCAACGCCAACGATGAGCTCGACCTTTCAGGTTATGATACCGAAGAGGGCGGTACAATTGTTATCGACAGAGCAAAGGTTGTAAGGGTTGAGGATAACGGCTTTATTTCTTATCTTGTCGGTTATGCCGAAACTATCGGCGAAGTAATCGAAAAGGAAGGCATTGAGCTGAGCGTTCAGGATGATATCGGCGTAAACTCATCAATTGATATTTACGACGGTATGCAGGTTTTCATCAAAAGAGCATTTACAGTTAAAATAATTGCAGACGGCGAAACACACAAGGCATATATCACAGACGGCACCGTTGCGGATGCTCTTGAAGAAGCAGGAATCACTCTCGGTGAGGATGATACTGTTTACCCTTCTCTTGATGCAGAGCTTAGCGGCTTTACCGAAATCAAGGTTTCGAGAGTAACTTTCGGAACTTCAGAAGAAACACAGGAGATTGATTATAACACAGAGGTTATTTACAGCGATGAAATGAAACTCGGTGATTCAAAAATCGTAACTCCCGGTGTTAAGGGCAAAAAAACCGTATATTACGTTGACAAGTTTGTTGACGGTGAACTTGAGAAGAAAACCGTTTCAAGTGAAAAGGTTATTGAAAAGCCTGTTAACGAGGTTAAAATGATAGGTACAATGCCTGCAAATACCCTCAAGGCTTATAAGAACACAGGAGCTCCCATTTCAGAGCTTTCGCTTCCCAAGGATGTTGAACTTGATGAAAACGGTATTCCCGTTAACTATACAAAGCGTGTAGAAGCAAAAGCTACCGCTTATACGGGTGACCCCGCAACATCAACCGGCAGAAAGCCTATACCCGGTCATATTGCGGTTGACCCCAACGAATATCCCTATGGCACAGAGCTTTATATCGTTTCGGCAGACGGCAGCTATGTTTACGGCTACTGTATTGCTGCTGATACAGGCGGATTTGTTGAAATGGGCAACACAGACGTTGACCTTTACCTCGATAACGCAGATATGTGCTATAACTGGGGTAACAGAGATATCGTTATCTATGTTCTCAACTGATAAAAAACACATTAAAAGCAAGGTTTGCAACACCTTGCTTTTATTTTTTGCTTAAAAGTATAATTCCTGGGAATAAATATGTTTATGTAATACAAAATTTATGTTTTTCTATCGTCAATTTGAACAAAACAAAAATTTTTGTTTGCCCTTGGTTTGGCCGACAAGCCGAATTATTGCCTTGGAGCTTAAAACTGTGTTCAAAAATGTTGACGAAGCAAAGTTTTATGGTATAATATGTAG
>JAXJVE010000391.1:0-1867 GCA_036308705.1 Acutalibacteraceae bacterium | reverse complement strand
GAGTTGCAAAAATCACCGCTTGCGAACCCGTAAAAAAAGCAAAGAAACTTCTCAAGCTCACTCTTGATGACGGTACGGGCGACCCCAGAACCGTTGCATCGGGTATTGCTCTTTACTATAAACCCGAAGAACTTATCGGCAAGAGCATAATTCTTGTTTCTAATCTCAAGCCCGCAGTTCTCTGCGGTGTTGAAAGCTGCGGAATGATTCTTGCGGCTGATGCGGGTGAAGATGTAAAGGTTATCTTTGTTGACGGTATACCTGCAGGAAGTAAGGTAAGATAATGAAAAAAAACATCTTTGACAGTCATGCACATTATGACAGCGAAGCATTTGATGCAGACCGAAAAGAGCTTCTGAACGCCCTGCCCGAGCGGGGCGTTTGCGGCATAATAAACTGTGCAAGCGATATGGCATCATCGCTCACAAGCCTTGAACTTGCCGATGAATTTAAGTTTATATACGCCGCCTGCGGTGTTCATCCGCACGAAGCAGAGGGATGCAAAGACGGTTATATTTCCGTTCTCGAAAAACTCTGTACAGAAAAAAAGTGCGTTGCGGTTGGTGAAATCGGGCTTGATTATCACTATGATTTTTCGCCCCGTGATATTCAGAAAACCGTTTTTGAGCAGCAGCTTATTCTTGCAAAAGAGCTTGATTTACCTGTTATTATTCACGACAGAGAAGCTCACGAAGATACAATGAATCTTCTCAAAAAATACACTCCCAAGGGCGTTGTACACTGTTTTTCAGGTTCAGCCGAAATGGCAAAAGAAGTTGTAAAACTCGGTATGTATATCGGTCTTGGCGGTGCGGCAACATTCAAAAATGCCCGCAAGCCGAGAGAAGTTGCCGAAGTTGTGCCTTCGGACAAGCTTCTTATTGAAACCGACTGCCCTTATATGACACCCGTACCCCTCAGAGGTCAGCGATGCGATTCATCGTTTATCCCCTATACCGCTGAAGTTATTGCACAGGTCAGAGGGATAACCGTTGATGAAATTCTTGACCTTACCCGCAAAAATGCAAATACTCTTTTCGGATTGGAGTTATAATAATGTTTTTACACGAAAAAACTTATGATATTGATGAACTTGCAAAACACAATCTGCATATCCACACCCGTTTTTCAGGCTGTGCAAAGCCCGAAATGATTGCAAGAGATATTGTTAAAACAGCCGAAGCGGCAGGGCTTGAAATGATAGCTATGACAGACCATAACTACATAGACAGACGCAATGCCGTTGCTCAGCAGAGATATGATATTCTCAGAGAAATTGCCGATATGCAGACCAATGTAAAAGTTTATGTCGGTGCAGAGCTTTCGGCATACGGCATAGGCAAATTTGCAGATGATATTGCCTGCGACAATTCGCTTGATTACAGGCTTTATACCACCAACCATTATCATCAGAAATATTGGGAGCACCCCGAAATTATAACCCCCAGAGCCTATGCAGAGCATATGCTTGCAATAGTTGACGGTGTTATCGAAAGCGGAAGAGCAGACTGTTTTGCACACCCGTTTATGTCGGGTTATATCCACGCTTTTGATGATTTCAAGGATGTCACAAGAGCATACACCGATAACGAACTCGGCGATATAATGGAAAAGGCAACCAAGCACGAAATCGCATGGGAAATCAATGTGCCCGCAGTTAGAAAAGACCCTGAGTTTCACAAGCGATATTTCAACATCGGCAAAGAGGTCGGCGTTGTATTCAATATGGGTACTGACGCTCATCTTCTTTGTAATGTTGACCCCAAAAACTTTGCCGACGAGCTCAAAAAAATACTTTATTGATAATACGGAGCATCTTCATTTTTTCGGATGAAGGTGCTCTTTTTTTATTGTTTGATAAGTGCTT
>JAXJVE010000390.1:0-8488 GCA_036308705.1 Acutalibacteraceae bacterium | reverse complement strand
GCTCTGATTTGTTCTCAGCAGAGATGACAAGACTTCATAATAACGCAAATATGCTCTGCCTTGGCGGAAGAGTTGTTACTCCCGAAAAGGCGATTGAGCTTGTTGATATCTTCCTTGATACACCTTTCAGCGGTGAAGAACGTCATCAGAGAAGAATTGATCAGATAATTGATCTTGAAAACAGATTTTAATATTTCCTGAAAATACCCGTCGGATAAAACCGATGGGTATTTTTATTTCAAAATCAAACAGCAATATATTGATTCCTCTGAATATGTAAGATATAATATATAAAAGTCTGAAATAATATTGTTTTAGTTATTGAACAGATTTCCTGGGAATAAAAAACGGGTTGTGATATTTATGAAAATTATCGGCAGTGACTACGATGGCACTCTTAATCATGGCGGAATAGATGATGTCAAAAGAAATGCAATCAAAAAATGGCGTGATGCAGGCAACGTTTTTGCTCTTATAAGCGGCAGAGGGCCTGACGATGTTATAAGAATATATAATGAAAAGCAATTTGGCTGTGATTATCTTATTGCAAACAACGGTGCAATTATTCTTAAACCCGACGGAACGGTTGTTTCCGATACAAGATGTAACGGAGCTGTTACGGTTCCTCTTCTGAAATTGCTTTTTGAAAACGGATGCCCTTGGGGAAATGTTCAGACGGCGTTCCCGTGCAGGGTATATGCCGATGAAAATGACTGTGCCGAAGAGGGCGGGTATACTTTGAAGAATATGCCGACTGTTGAGTATTTCAATCAGATAAGCACAATTCTGCCTGACTTTGAAACGGCAGAAAAGGTGACTGAACTTATCAGAGAACGCTTCGGAAATGAACTGAATCCGCTTCAGAACGGTATTTGTATTGATATTGTAAGGTCTGATATGAACAAAGCAAAAGGTCTTTATATTCTTATGGATATCCTCGGTGCGGAATATGATGATATCATAGCTGTAGGGGATAATATCAATGACAGAGCAATGATTGAGGAATTCCGTTCATACGCAATGGAAAACGGTGTTGATGCAATTAAAGAACTTGCAGATTATACCGTTTCAAGTGTTACTGAACTGATTGAAAAAGAGATTTAAAATAAAATCGGGAGGTTGTTATGGAGAAAATAAGATTCGGAATTGTGGGAACAGGTACCATTGCACACCGCTTTGCTCAGGCTATGAAAAATGTTCAGTGTGCGGAACTTGTTGCCGTAGCATCAAGAACAAAAGAGAATGCCGAGAAATTCGGCGATGAATTTGATATTCCCGTTCGGTTTGACAGTTATGAAAAAATGGCTGAATCAGATGTCATTGATGCGGCATATATCGCCGTTCCTCATTCGGGACATATTCATTGTTCCTGTCTTATGATGAATAACGGAAAACACGTTCTCTGCGAAAAGCCTATGGCGGTAAACACCGATGAGGCTGAAGAAATGTTTCTTTGTGCAGAAAGAAACAACGTTTTGCTTATGGAAGCAATGTGGGCAAGGCTTGTGCCCGGCACAATAAAAATGCTTGAACTTGTTCAGAGCGGAGTTCTCGGTGATATCCTCGGAGTTGAAGGTAAGTTCTGCTATACAATGGATGAAGACGAAATGGATCATCACGTTTTCAAACCTGAAAACGGCGGCGGTTCGCTTCTTGATGTGGGAGTTTACGCTCTTAACTTTGCAAGCTGGTATCTCGGCAAGGATGTTGAAAAAATCAATGCTCAATGCTCGGTATATAACGGTGTGGACAGCCATACCTGTGCCATTATAAAATATAAAAACGGCTCAATCGCTGATATTTCAAGTGCAGTTCTTCTGAGAAAACCCAATGAAGGTTATGTTTACGGAAGCAAGGGATATGCTCATCTTCGCAGATTTTATGCTCCTCAGGAGATTGATTTGTATTTCAATAACGGTGAAACACAAAAAATATCCGTTCCCTATGCGGGTAACGGATTTGAAGAGCAGATTGATCATTTCAGCAAATGTGTTATTGACGGCTTGAAACAAAGCCCCGTTGTAACGCCTGAGCAGACACTTTATATTACCCGTCAGATGGATGAAATCAGAAAAATGATAGGTATTACATATCCTCAGGATAAATAAATTGAGAGGTAACGTCGGATTATCGGCGTTACCTCTTATTGTTATTTCATATAAGCTTCCAGTCTGTATATCGGCATACCCTGTGAAGCAAATTTGTGTTCATATTCGGTTTCAATATTGCCTTCAAAGTCACTGTTGTGAAGGTCAAGAGATATATTTTTTAAGCGGAAACCGTATTTAGTGAATTGCTCAATTGAGTATTCAAAGAAGTGCATATTATCTGTTTTCTGATGAATTTCGGCACCGTCTTTAAGTAATGCATCATAGCTTTTGAGAAATCTTATGTTGGTTAAACGGCGGTTTTCATAAGCATTTTTTGGATAAGGACAGGAGAAGTTGAGATATATTCTCTCAATCGAACCCGGTTCTATATATTTTTCAAGATATTCTGCACCTGTCTGGATGAATTTAAGATTTGTTAAGTTATCTTTCATCGCTTTTTCACAGGCAATAACAATTACATTTGCACATTTCTCGAGTGCAAGCACATTGATATCGGGGTTGCGTTTTGCAAGTTCACAGGCAAAACCGCCTTTGCCGCAGCCTACTTCAAGTACAACGGGGTTATCGTTGCCGAAAAGTGCACGGGTATCAATAAATTCCTTTTTTTCTATCGCTGTAACAAAATTGCTGTCCTCACTAAGAAGGATAAGAAGATTGTTGCACTTTTCAAGGCGTTCGCCAAGATGTTTTTTCTTTCTCATTCTCATATCAATCAGAACCTCTTAATTTATTATGTTGTTACGGCAGAATATTCCCTGCAGCTCTGTATATTTCATACCATTCTTCGCGTGTGAGAGTAATTTCGCTCGCAGTAATGCAGTCTTTGAGCCTTGTAAGGTTTGTTGTGCCTGTTACAGGCTGCATCTTTGCGGGGTGACGTAATATCCACGCAAAAGCAACCGATGTTTTTGAAACGCCGTATTTGTTGCCGATGGTTTCAAGTGTTTTGTTAAGCTCGGGGAATTTATCATTATCAATAAAACAGCCTTCAAAAAATCCGTATTGCACAGGGGACCAGGGCTGAATTGTGATTTTGTTGAGTCTGCAAAAATCGAGCACACTGCCGTCACGGTTGATTGCCGAATCATTATACATATTGACATTGATTCCTGACTGAATCATCGGTGTGTGCATAACGGAAAACTGAAGCTGATTCACACACAAAGGCATATCAAGGCAAGATTGCAGAAGCTGAATCTGATACGGATTCTGGTTTGATACACCGAAGTGACGCACCTTGCCCGAGCTTTTAAGCTCATCAAATGCTTTTGCAACTTCCTCAGGCTCCATTAATGCATCGGGGCGGTGGAGGAGCAAAACATCTATATAGTCTGTTTTGAGCCTTTCAAGGCTGCCGTTTACCGATGAGATGATATGCTCATAAGAAAAATCAAATCTTCCCTGACGGATACCGCATTTTGTCTGAATAATCAATTCATCACGCATTGACGGTGTTACCGCACTTCCGAAAACGGATTCACTTTTACCTCCGCCGTAAATATCAGCGTGATCAAAAAAATTTGTGCCGTTTTCAAGGGCAGTATTTATGAATGAAGCAACTTCAGCTTCGTTCATATCGCTTATTCGCATACATCCTACCGCAACTGCGGGCACCTGTAATCCGCTTTTTCCGAGTTCAAATTTATACATACTCTTTCTCCGTTTCTTCAGATAGATAAAGTATACAATGAATTTTATAATATTGCAACACTTGAAATTATTATATATGTAATATATAATTGGAATATAAAATTTAAGGGGAAAAGAAATGCTTTTTAATGAAACAACAATCTCAGGGATTGCTGTTAAAAACAGAATAATCAGAAGTGCAACTCACGACGGACTTGCCGATGAAAACGGTGCACCCGATAAAAAGCTTATATCAAAATATGAGCATCTTGCCAAAAATGAAGTCGGCTGTATTATAACAGGCTATGCGGCAGTCAGCAGAAACGGTGTTTCGCCGTATCCTCGTATGCTTAAAATTTATGATGACGGCGTTATAAATGAATATAAAAAGCTTACCGATGCAATCCACCGCCATAACACACCTGTTATTTTACAGATAGCTCATTGCGGCAGACAGACTTCTTCAAAGGCAATCGGTATGCAAAAAGTTGCTCCGTCGAATGTACTCCATACATTCTATCCCGATAAGTCAAAAGTGCTTACAGATGATGAAATTTACGGAATAATTGACGATTTTGTTTCTGCTTCCGTAAAATCTGAAAAAGCGGGTTTTGACGGCGTTCAGCTTCACGGCGGTCACGGTTATATTCTTCACGATTTTCTTTCGCCATACGGTAACAGAAGAAAAGACAGCTGGGGCGGAAGCCTTGAAAACAGATGCAGAATTGTTGAGCTGATTATCAAAGGCATAAAAGAAAAAACAAATCTGCCTGTCTGGATTAAACTGAGTGCAGAAGATAACAGAAAAGGCGGAATGAATATTGATTCATCCGTTGAAATCTGCAAAAGGCTTGAGGCGGCAGGGTGCGATGCGATTGAAGTTTCGTGCGGTACTGTGCAGGATGGTATGAATACGATGAGAAGCGAGCTTATGCCGATGAATGCCGTTTTCAAATACAGAGAGCCTTGTGCATCGTTCCCGAAAATACTCAATAAAATTGCTTTGCCCGCTGCAAATCTTGTTAATCCTTTGATTAAACAACCAAAGCCGCTTGAAAATTTCAATATAAAAAATTCTGAAATTATCAAAAAGAATGTTTCAATTCCCGTAATTGCGGTTGGCGGAATACATAAAACAGAGGATATGGAAAAATTTATCAGCGAAGGAAAAGCCGATTTTGTTTCAATGTGCAGACCGTTTATTTGTGAACCCGATCTTGCAAGAAAACTGAAAAACGGTCAGATGCAGGCAAAATGTATTATGTGTAATTATTGCGGTCTTGTTATTGAAAAAGAGCCTACGAAATGTCTTTACGGTAAAGTGAAATAAAACATCAGGGTGCTTAAATATGAAAATAGAAATCAAAGAGAAAGCAAGAACAATACTTTCAAATCCGAACAGTAAACACGGATATTTTGCATGGCCAACCGTTGCACTTCTTCAGAACGGTAAAATTGCTGTCGGTGCATCGGGTTTCAGGCTTGACCATATTTGTCCTTTCGGAAAAGCTGTAATATCATACAGTTCAGACGGCGGTGAAACCTATACACATCCCGCACCCGTAATTGATACTCCTCTTGACGACAGGGATACGGGTATATGTCCGTTTGGTAAGAGCGGTGTGATTTTAACCTCGTTCAACAACTCAGCGGATATGCAAAGGCAGCATAATAAAGATAACGAGTATGTGCAGCGATATATTGATACAATCACAAGAGAAGACGAAGAAAAATATCTTGGTGCAACGTTCAGAATAAGTCACGATTGCGGTGTAACATTCGGTGAAATCCGCCGCTCTCCCATTACCTCACCCCACGGCCCCGTTGAGCTTAAAAACGGTACGGTTTTATGGGCGGGAACAAGATTTGAAAATGTTTTTGGCGGAATTGAGATTCACCGTTTTGATACTGAAAGCGGTGAAACCGAGCTTATCGGAAAAATTGTTTCAACGGATAAAAATGCAGTTCTTAATGAGCCGCATATGATTGAATTGCCAAACGGCAGACTCATCTGTCAGATCAGATCCGAAAATACTGAAGCATTTGAAGGCGGAGATGAAACTTTATTTACTGTTTTTCAGAGTGTTTCGGATGACGGCGGCAAAACCTGGTCGGAACCCGAAATGATTCTTGATGAAACAGGGGGAGCGCCTCCTCATCTTATTTTGCTCAGTTCAGGGCTTATCGTTTCAACATACGGCAGAAGAAAACAACCGTACGGAATTATGGCAATGATAAGCGATGACGGCGGTAAAAGCTGGCAAAAGGATATTCGCCTTTATGAAAACACGGCAAGTGACGATATAGGTTATCCGTCAACGGTTGAGCTTGAAGACGGTACTCTTCTGACCGTTTTTTATGCAACCGATGAAGACGGAAAACCTTGTGATATAAGACAAATAAAATGGAAAATAAACTGAAGGAGAACACATTATGGAAAAGTATTTGATTAATCCCAATCAGAAAATCAGCAAAATCAATAAAGATATCTACGGCCATTTTTCTGAGCATCTCGGCAGATGTATTTATGAGGGTCTTTATGTCGGTGAGGATTCACCCATACCCAATGTTAACGGAATGAGAACTGATGTTGTTACTGCACTTAAAGAAATGGGTATCCCTGTTCTCCGTTGGCCGGGCGGCTGCTTTGCCGATGAATACCATTGGAAAGACGGCATCGGTGCAAAAGAAAAACGTAAAAAGATGATCAACACCCATTGGGGCGGTGTTGTGGAAGATAACTCGTTCGGTACCCACGAATTTTTTGAGCTCTGTTCTCAGCTTGGCTGTGATGCTTATGTTAACGGAAATGTAGGTTCGGGTACCGTTCAAGAAATGAGCGAATGGGTTGAATACATTACCTTTGACGGCGTTTCTCCCATGGCAGACCTTAGAAAAGAAAACGGCAGAGAAAAACCCTGGAAGCTTAAATATTTCGGTGTCGGCAATGAAAACTGGGGATGCGGCGGTCATATGCTTCCCGAATTTTACGCAGATCAGTTCAGAAGATACGAAACTTATGTGCGTGACTATAACGGCAACGACCATATTTACCGTATCGCTTGCGGTGCAAATGCTTTTGATTATAATTGGACAGATGTTCTTATGAAAAAGGCCGCAAGCCGTATAAACGGACTTTCTCTTCATTACTATACCATACCCCATGATTGGAGCCATAAGGGTAAGTCGCTTGAATTTACAGATGAAGAATATTATATGACAATTGAAAATGCATATAAGATGGAAGAGCTCGTTACCCGTCACGGCGATATCATGAATCACTATGACCCCGAAAAAAGAGTGGGTATGATAGTTGATGAATGGGGTACCTGGTATGATGTTGAAGAGGGAACAAATCCCGGCTTCCTTTATCAGCAGAATACAATCCGTGATGCTATCGTTGCAGGTCTTACTCTTAATATTTTCAATAAACA
This sequence comes from Acutalibacteraceae bacterium, assembly GCA_036308705.1. Taxonomy (GTDB): domain Bacteria; phylum Bacillota; class Clostridia; order Oscillospirales; family Acutalibacteraceae; genus CAG-177. The sequence continues at coordinate 1,314 of JAXJVE010000390.1, read as the reverse complement.
TTCAGACCGTATTAAAATGGCAAACATCGCTCAGACGATTAATGTTCTCCAGTCTGTAGCTCTTACCGACGGCGAAGAAATGCTTCTTACACCTACATACTATATTTTCAAAATGTATAAAGAACATCAGGAAAATACGCTTCTTGGTTCATACATTACAACTCATAATATAAAGGGCAAACTTCCTCAGCTTATTGAAAGTGCATCGGTAAAAGAAGACGGCACGATTATTGCAACAATAGTTAATACATCGCTTGATGAAGCAAGTGAAATCCATTGCCAGATTGCCGATTTCAATGTTAAAGAAATTTCAGCTGAAATTCTCGGCGGCGAAGCACATTCATATAACAGCTTTGAAAACAAAAATGCAGTTTCAACAAATGTATTTTCAGATTTTGAAATTATTTCCGACGGCTTCAAGGCAACAATTCCCGCTTGCTCGGTTGTTAAGTTTGTGATTAAATAAATGGAAGAATGTAAAAGATGTCTGCTTTATGAAGCGGCTGAAAAAGATGTTCTTGAAAGCATAAAAACAAGAATAAACAAGCTTTCAGATTCAGAAAAAGCCGATGATGAATTATATAAAAAACGGCTTTCTGAATGTACAAACTGCGATAATCTTATTTCGGGCGTGTGTATGAAATGTGGCTGCTATGTTGAATTCAGAGCAGCGTTCAGAAATATGAAATGTCCCGATGTGAAAAACAGAAAATGGTAACAAAAAGAGCAATCAACTCAAAGGTTGGTTGCTCTTTTTTTACAGACAGTATTTATCGTTGATAAGTATATACGGTAAATTGTTTTTATCGGCAAGCTCTCTGCGGAGTTCGTTATCGTTTATTAATTCTTCCGCAGTTATATCGTCGCTCAGACGGTCTTCGATTATATCTGCGTATTTAACAATATCATCAAAATGATTTGTTATGTAATTTCTTGTCATTATAAGGCAGTAGTATCTGATATTATCAAGATATTCTTTTGTGAAATCTTTTTCCCAGTCAAAAGGTATGTAACAGCCTTCAACAATCAGATTCTGATTGTTTTCAATTGCTGTTTTAATCATTTCGCAGACAATCGGCCATAAATATGCGGTCAGTTCTTCATCAGAGCTTAGCGGTGTGAGTTTTGTATTTCCGCTACGGATAAGTCCCATCTTTAAATGGTCAATCGAAAGATAAGGATAATTATATTTTTCAAGCATACTCTGAGCAAGCTTTGTTTTGCCTGTGTGAGATGCACCTGTTATCAGAATTATCATTTATGTCACCTGTTTAAAGTATATCATATAAAAATTAAATTACAACAGTTATATAT
>JAXJVE010000389.1:0-3878 GCA_036308705.1 Acutalibacteraceae bacterium | reverse complement strand
TGGCGGAATTGGCAGACGCGTTAGATTCAGGTTCTAATGAAGGTTCCTTCATGCAGGTTCGACCCCTGTTACCCGCACCATACAGTATAAATCCGAACCTTATGCCAATCGGCGAAGGGTTCGGATTTGTTTTTTTACATTATCAAAAGCATTTCTTCGGAAGTGCTTTTTTATATTGCAATATGTTTATATATAGAGTATAATATTACTAAAATACAGCATATTCAAGGAGGCAATGTTATGAAAAATGCAACAAAAAAGATGTTCAGGCGTATGATTGCGGTTGCCCTTACCGTTGTTATTGCGGCTTCATCTTCTGTCTGCGGCTTTGCGGCATCGGATCTTATAGCTGCCGAAACAACGGCAAAATCTGTTGAAATCGCAAAGAAAATCGAATCCGAAGGCATAGTTCTGCTTGAAAACGAAGATGACATTCTTCCTCTTAAGAATAAAAAAGTCAACGTTTTCGGTGCGGCATCCTGTTCAATTGCGTTTGCGGGTGCGGCAGGCTCGGGTGCGGTGCGTTCATCGGACGCAATCGGTTTTTACGATGCACTCGATAATGCGGGCATAGAATATAACAAAGCTATCTATAATTTATATGCCGCCCATACGGGCACAATGTTTGACCTCGGTATTATCAGCTATATAATTACCGTGCTCAAGCAGTTCTTCGGCGGCGGTCAGTCTGAAATGCCTGTAAACAGAATCAGCGAAAGCCAGATGGCAGATGCGGTTGAATTTTCAGATACCGCAATCATCGTTATCGGCAGAGTAGGTACAGAGATGAAAGACCTGAGCATCGAACAGCTCAATCTCAATGCCGACGAAAAAAATATGATAGATAAGGTTTGCTCAACATTCGATAATGTTATCGTTGTGTTCAATATTTCAAACATTATGGATATGTCGTGGCTTGAAGATTATGACAGCATCAAGGCTTCGATGATTATGTGGCTCCCCGGTGAGGTTGGTACGGACAGCGTGGGCAAGGTGCTTTCGGGTGAGGTTAATCCCTCGGGTAAGCTTGTTGATACAATATCCTATGATATCGAAGACCACCCCGCATCCGAGAACTTCGGCAACTATATGTATAAAGGCGTATGGGGTATTCCCAAGTATTTTGTAAATTACAGTGAAGGCATTTATGTCGGCTACAGATATTTTGAAACTTTTGCACCTGAAAAGGTAATGTATCCGTTCGGTTACGGTCTTTCGTATACCGATTTTGATTGGAATGTAACATCTTTTGATGCTGATGCAGAAGAAATAACTGTTAAAGTTGATGTTAAAAACACAGGCGATACCGCAGGTAAAGATGTTGTTCAGGTGTATTTCTCTGCACCTTATTATGACGGCGGAATTGAAAAAAGTTCAATAGAGCTTGCCGCCTATGCAAAAACAAAAGAGCTTGCTCCCGGTGAAAGCGAAACGCTTGAAATTTCGTTTGCAACCGAAGATATGGCTTCGTATGATTCCGGAGCGGAACAGGCATGGGTGCTTGATAAAGGTAATTATAAAATACACGTTGCACACGATGTAAGAACTTTTGAAAAGAGCTATGATTATACATCAGAAAAAGTTGTTTATAAAACAGACTCCGCTTCGGGCAACGAAGTGAAGAATCTTTTTGAGTTTGCCGAAGGCGACCTTACATATTTTTCACGTTCAGACCCCGAAGGAACTTACCCCGAACCTCCCAAGAATTACAAAGCACCTTCAGAAGTAATCAACAGCGATAAAAGACCCGCTCCCGTAACCGAAGGCGAAGCCGCAAAACAGGGCGTTCGCCATAAAGACGGAGTTATTACCCTTAGCGATGTTGCAAAGGATGAAACCCTCTGGGACGTTTTCCTTGATCAGCTTACGGTTGATGAAATGATAACCCTTGTTTCAGATTGCGGATACGAAACCGAGAACATTGACAGGCTCGGGATTCCCGATACATCCGATAATGACGGCCCTTCGTGTATCAAAGGCAGCGGCGGACTTCTTTATACCGATTGCGGTCTTGCGTTCCCTGTTGCAACGGCTCTTGCCTGCACCTGGAATGATGAGCTTGCAGAAGAATTCGGCGATATAATCGGCGAAGGGGGTGTTCAGCTCGGTACACACGTATGGTATGCACCCGGCTGTAACCTTCACCGCAGTCCTCAGGGCGGCAGAAACAACGAATATTATTCGGAAGATCCGCTTCTTTCGGGTAAGATGTCGGCGGCAGTCACAAGAGGCGTGCAGTCACACGGCATTATAGTTACCGTTAAACACTTTGCCGCAAACGATCAGGAAACCAACAGACAGTCAAACGGCCTTTATACCTGGCTTAACGAACAGTCGTTGCGTGAACTTTATCTTGAACCGTTTGAAATAACCGTTAAAGAAGGCGAAACAAAGGGCGTTATGTCTGCCTATAACAGAATCGGTGCTCAGTGGTGCGGCGGAAGCCCTGCACTTCTTATCGACCTTCTCAGAAACGAATGGGGCTTTGACGGATTTGTTATAACCGATGCAAGTATCGACCTTACGGGTGAAGGATACCTTGACCCTGCACTTGCGGTCTATGCCCGTAACAGCGGAATTCTTACAATGCTTTATGTTATTTCCGCCCCGCAGACAAAAATTTCAATGAAACTTGCATATCAAAAAGATCCGATAGGTTTCGGCAATGCACTCAGACTCTGCGTTTACGATATCTGCAGAATGAAGATTCAGTCAAATGCTTTTGAAAAATAAATTATATGGAGTTTAGTTATGCTCAGAAAAAGACAAATTCATCTTGATTTTCACACAAGCGAGCTTGTGCCCGTAGGCAACAAGTTCTCAAAAGAACAGTTTCAGGCGGCCCTTAAAGCGGGTCACGTTAATTCAATAACCGTTTTCTCAAAATGCCATCACGGTTGGTCATATCATCCCACCGAGGTCAACGAAATGCATCCGATGTTAAATTTTGATTTGCTCGGTGCTCAGCTTGAGGCTTGCAAAGAAATCGGCGTAAATGCACCCGTTTATATTTCTGCGGGCTATGACGAAAAAGAATATCTCAAACGCCCCGAATGGCGTTGGCATTTTACACTCGATGAAGAAGAGCACAAGGAATATGAAAACGAGGTTCATTTTCATACTCTTTGCTTTAACACGGGCTATCTTGATTTTCTTTGTGCACAGATAGAAGAGGTTATGGTTAAATATAACCCTTGCGGAATTTTTCTTGATATTATTGAGCCGAGAATTTGTTACTGCCAAAAATGTCTGAGCGATATGAAAGCCCTCGGTATTGATATTGAAAACGAAGATGAGGTAAAAGCTTTTTCTCAGCAGGTGTTTGATAAATACCTTGAAAAAACAAATGCCGCTGTAAGAAAATACAGCGATACCGCAACCGTTTTTCATAACAGAGGCCACGTTTATCCCGGCGACAAGCGTTATATATATTCAAATTCACATCTTGAACTCGAAAGCCTGCCCACAGGCGGCTGGGGATACGATCATTTTCCGCTTACTGTTTCGTATGCCCGTTCATTGGGCGATATGGAATGTCTTGGTATGACAGGCAAATTCCATCAGAGTTGGGGAGAATTCGGCGGTTTCAAACATCCGAATGCACTCATCTACGAAACTTCGCTGAGTATCGCAAACGGTGCGGGCTGTTCGGTAGGCGATCAGATGCATTCCCTTTCAGAAATGAATATGGCTACCTATAATCTCATCGGCAAGGCATATTCTCTTGTTGAAGAAAAAGAACCCTGGCTTGACGGTGCGGTGAACGTTGCTGACATTGCGGTTATTTGTGTTGAAGCGGAAACGGGAAAAAGAGGATCAAAAGCCGATGTCGGCTCAAACAGAATGCTTCTTGAAAACCATTTTCTTTATAATTTTAT
>JAXJVE010000388.1:0-17178 GCA_036308705.1 Acutalibacteraceae bacterium | reverse complement strand
GAATTCAGCCTCTTCTCAGGTCAGAAGGTAGCTCAGAGCGGCAGCTTCATCCCCTCAGATGCATACGCTGAAAAGACTGTTAAGGTTATCGTTACATTCTCAAAAGAAGAATTCAAGGGTGCTGACTGGGTATATGCAGGCGAGCAGTTTGACAAAGAATTCACAGTTACAGTAGGCAGAGTAGACGGTCCTATGACAAAGGTTATTGAATTCTTTGAAATGATCGCAAACTTCCTTCTCAACACTGTTCCCGCATTCATTACACAGGCTATGCAGAGCGATGTATGGGGTGCTCTTTTTGAGGCTCTCGGCAAGCTCGGCGGCGTAATGGGTTAATAACTTAATAAAATTTACCGTGTGTTGTTGATTCAACACACGGTTTTTTTATTGCATAAATAATTAAATAAACGCAAAAAAGCGTTGCATCCTTGCGGACACAACGCCTTGATTTGCTTGTTTTTGATTAGTCAAGCTTTGCCTTAAGATAGTTATCGTAGAAATCCTTAACGCCTGCGTAGAAATCATCAACTGTACCGTCATTCTTCATAATGTAGTCAGCCATTTTTTCGCTCTCGCTGGTGTGGAAGATTTCTTCTTCGTGAATATCATTTTCGCGAAGCTTTTCAACGCTCTTGCCGTCTCTCTCTGAGCCTCTTGCAAGCATTCTCTGATAACGTACTTCGTCATCGCTGATAACAACGTCAACAAGTACAAACTTGTCGCCGAATGCCTTTTTGAAAACCTCGATATCTGAGGGAGGACGAATGCCCGAAACAAGGAAGTTGGGGCTGTCTGATTCCTTAATCTTCTTAACAATCATTTCGGGGACGAAGGTCTGACCGTTAGCAGTCATATACTTCTTTGAAGTAGCGTGGAGATTGTCACGTGTAAGCTCAAGACCGTCCTGAGCAGCGAGCTCTCTTACTACGTCACCGATTGAAATCATGGGAAAATCGTAAGTTTTTGCAACATATTCAAGGAAGAAATCCTTGCCTGTGCCGTTTTTGCCGACAGCAGCTAAAACCATAATAATTACCTCCAAAAATTTTATTGATTAAATTTTACATTATAAAATGCCGTTTGTCAATGTTATTTCGTAAGCTTGCGGACATCTTCTTCCTTGCCGAGGACAAGAAGGTGTTCGTCTTTTTCAAAACGCCTTTCGCCTGTGATAACGGGCTTCACTTCGCCGTTTTTCTTTGTGGCAAGAACAACAAGGTTATATTTCACTCTGAAGTTGAGTTCCTTTACGGTTTTGCCGACCCAACGGTCAACAACGTCAATTTCAAAAATCGAATAATCGCTGCCGAGGTCAATATAGTTAAAGATATGCTCGCTGCTTTCAGTCACGGCATAACGCTCAGCCATATTCTTTTCGGGATAAATAACCTCATCCGCACCGTTACGCAGAAGGAATTTCTCCTGAATATCCCTGTCCGCCTTGCTGATAACCTTTTTTGCACCGCATTCTTTAAGCTGGCTTGTAATTTCAAGGCTGTTCTGGAAATTCTCGCCTATGCATACAAAACAAGTATCAAACGAAGGAATATCAAATGTTTTAAGAACTTCAATGTTTGTGCAGTCGCCGATTTTCGCACTCACAACATAGGGCAGCATATCTTCGATTGCTTCCTCTTCCTTATCAACAATCATAATCTCGCAGTCGGTTTCTGCAAGGCTTCTGCAAAGATGATGGCCGAAATGACCCATACCGATTATAAGAAACGATTTCATACTAAGCATCCTTTTCTGTTTTATTTTGAAAGTGAATAGTGAATAATGAAAAGTGAATAGTTAATGGTGGGCGTTGCCCACACCCAATATTATATTCGGTCATAGGCAGAGCCTATCCGAAACTTTTCACTCTTCACTTTTAACTTTTCACTAAAATTATCCTATAGTAATTTTTTCTCTCGGGTTTTTAACGGGCGGTGCCGCTTTCTTTTCCATAAGTGCAAGAGCAAACGATACGCTGCCTACCCTTCCGCAGAACATCAGGAATGCTATAATCAGCCTTGATGCCGTTTCAAGGTCACGGGTAATTCCCGTTGTCATACCGACAGTGCCTATTGCCGACGCACATTCAAAAACAATATCACCTATATCGAATTCAGGCTGAAGGGCAAGAATTGCAATAATGCCGAAAATTGCAAGGCTCATATTTGTAAACACAACCGAGCTTGCCTTGTGAATGGCATCTTTTTCAAGCCTTCTGCCGAAAATACCCTTTGACTGACGGCGTGTAATACCGTTGAAAGTTGAAATGGCTATAACGGCAAGTGTTGTTGTTTTGATACCGCCTGCAGTTGAACCCGGTGAGCCGCCGATAAACATCAGGAATACCGTAAGAATTTTACTTGCAGGCGAAAGTGCCGCAGTATCAGTTGAGTTCATACCCGCTGTTCTTGCCGTTACGGAATCAAAGATTGAATTGAGAAGGCTGTTGCCGAAGTTCAGACCCTCATTGGTAAAATCTCTTTCAAATATAAAGAAAAGAACTGTGGGCACAACAAGAAGTATCGCCGTTACGGTTAAAACGATTTTTGTGTGAAGCTGATAGCGTTTGAACTTCAGCTTTTTTGTGCCGATATCGTCCCACACAAGAAAACCGATACCACCGATTATGATGAGTGCCGAAAGAGTGAGCATTACCACCCAATCATCAGCAAAGGTAACGAATGACGAATAAGGCTCTCTTATTCCCATAAGGTCAAATCCTGCATTGCAGAATGCCGATATTGAATGAAAAACAGAATACCAGATTCCTCTTGCCCAACCGAATTCGGGTATAAATCTTGTTGCAAGCAAAAGTGCACCCGCACCTTCAAAAATTGCCGTACCCGCAATAATTTTGCCTGTTATGTTGCGGATTGCTCCGATATGCTCGGTGTTTATGCTTTCAACCATAATTTCTTTTTCACGAAGCCCCATTTTTCTTTTGAGGAGCATTGAAAACATCGTTGCAATCGTCATAAAACCAAGGCCGCCGACCTGAATAAGGCAGATAATGACAATCTGACCGAAAAGCGACCAGCTTGTTGCGGTATCGAGCACAATAAGACCCGTTACACACGATGACGAAACCGCCGTAAACAGAGCAGGCACAAAGCCCGCACTCTCACCGCTTTCTGATGCAAACGGAAGCATCAGCAGAAGTGTACCGATTGCGATTATTGAAATAAAACCGAGTGCTATTATTCTTGTTTGTGAAAATTTTCGTTTGAGTTTCATTTTAATGCCTCATTAACTTTAATATATAAATAATACCATATATATTTATATTTTTCAACACACTTGAATTTATATTTGGCGAGTGATAAAATATACGTGGTGATATTATGGAAAGATATATTGATTTACATACCCATTCCCTCAAATCCGACGGCTCGATGACCCCCGCCGAGGTTGTGCGTGAAGCAAAAAGGGCGGGTCTTACCGCTATAGCACTCAGCGACCACGATACCGTTGACGGCATATACGAAGCGATGGCGGAGGGCGAAAAAATCGGCGTTGAGGTTGTACCTGCGATTGAATTTTCGGTTCAGTCCGAAACAGAAACTCACATTCTCGGCTACTATATTGACATTAAAAATCCTGAACTGAAAAAAGTTCTCACCGAAGTTGTTGACCTGAGAATTGAACGCAACTATGTTACCTGCCAAAAACTCAACGAGCTCGGGTTTGACATAACTCTTGAAGAAGTGCGTGCACTTGCACCGAATAATTTCGTGGGCAGAGCACATTTTGCCCGTGTGCTTATGGATAAGGGCTACACAAAGAGCGTTAAAGAAGGCTTTGATAAATATATGGCGGCGGGCAAATACGCCTATTGCGAAAAACAGGTTTTAACCGCAGAAAGAGCCGTTAAACTCATCAGGGATTGCGGCGGTCTTGCCTTTGTTGCACACCCTCATCTTATTTTTAAGCCCGACGACTGGCTTTATGATTTCTTTAAAGAATTAAAAACCTACGGTCTTAACGGAATTGAGGGCTACTATACGGATTACACCCCCGAGATGCAGGATAAATTCCAATCAATGGCCAAAGAACTCGGGCTGATGATATCGGGCGGAACAGATTTTCACGCAAAAATGAAGCCGCATATTTCTATCGGCACAGGTCTCGGCAATATGAAAATCCCCTATTCCGTGCTGGAAAATATGAAAAAGGTATTGTATAAAAAATAAATATATGCTACTATATATTGTATGCTAAAATAATAAAACACAGGAGTGATTCCAATGAAGCTTCCCGTTGCCGTTCAGCTCTACTCGGTAAGAGATGAAATGGAAAAAGATTTTTACGGCACAATAAAGCTTATGAAAGAAATCGGTTACGACGGCGTTGAATTCGCAGGTCTTTTCGGTCAGAACCCCGAAGAAATCAAGGCTTTTTGCGATGAAATCGGCATTGTTCCCATTTCAGCACACGTACCCTATTATGATATGCTCGAAAATCCCGAAGCAGTGCTTTCGGATTATGCAAAAATCGGCTGCAAATATGTTGCAGTTCCCTATCTTACAGAAGAATGCAGACCCGGTACAGACGGCTTTGCCGCAACTGTTGAAGGAATCCGCAAAATCGGTGAAGCTGCAAAAGCTCTCGGCATTCAGCTTCTCTATCATAACCACGATTTTGAGTTTGTTAAAATCGGCGAAGAATATGCACTTGACGTGCTCTATTCATCAATCCCCGAAGACCTTCTCAAAACAGAGATTGACACTTGTTGGGTAAACGTTGCAGGCGTTAATCCCGCAGAATATATTGAAAAATACAGCGGCAGAGCACCTGTTGTACATCTTAAGGATTTCAAAAAGAGCGGCGATAAGCTCGGCAAACTCTATGAACTTATCGGCATTGAAGATGAGGCAGAGGCAGAAGAAGAGGATACCTTCTCATTTATGCCGGTAGGTCACGGTGTTCAGGATATGCCCGAAATCCTTGCAGCTTGCGAAGATGCAGGTGCACAGTGGGTAGTTGTTGAGCAGGACAGCCCCGCAAAAGGCAACACACCCGTTAACTCAGTAACTCTCAGCAGAGAATATCTTAAAACTCTCGGCTGGTAATCAGATAATAACATAAAATGAAGCGAGGTAAATATTATGGCAGAAAATATTCTCGATAAGTTCAAGGATGCTCCCTCAGAAGAAAAAGTAAGAGATATGAGCAAAAAAATCAAGGTTGGTATCATCGGTACAGGCTGGATTGCAGAAGCTCACGTTAAGGCATATCAGAAATGCCCCGATGTTGAAATCGTTGCTGCAGCAGACCTTGTTCCCGGTAAGGCAGAGGCATTCTGCGAAAGATACGGCGTTGAAAACGTTAAATTCTATCCCAGCCACAAAGAGCTTATTGATGCAGGCGAATGTGACGCAGTAAGCGTTTGTACATACAACGCAACTCATGCTGAATGTACAATCTATGCTCTTGAGCACAACGTAAGCGTTCTTCTTGAAAAGCCCATGTGCGTTACACTTGAAGAAGCTGTTGCTATCTGCAAGGCAGAGAAGGCAAGCAACGCAGTGCTTTCAATCGGCTTCCAGCCCCGTTTTGACGAAAATATGAAGATGCTCAAGAGAGTTGTTCAGAGCGGTGAACTCGGTCAGATTTATTACATCCAGACCGGTGGCGGCAGAAGAAGAGGTATCCCCACTCCCTTCGGCACATCATTCATTGAAAAAGAAACAGCAGGTATCGGTGCTCTCGGCGATATCGGTTGCTACTCACTCGATATGGTTCTTAACTCAATCGGCTATCCCAAGCCGCTTACAGTTTCAGGTTATAAGTCAGACTTCTTCGGCAAGAGCCCCGCTTATGAGCATCACGACGTATTCGGTGTTGATGACTTTGCAGCAGGCTTTATCCGTCTTGAAGGCGGCATCATCCTCGACTTCAGAATTGCATGGGCAATGAACCTTGACACACCGGGTGATACAATCATCATGGGTACAAAGGGTTCGGTAAGAATTCCCTCAACAGAATGCTGGAACGGCAGCATCGGCGGTCCCCTTGTAATTTATCACGAAATCGCAGGCGAGCAGATTGAAACATATATTCCCATGAAGGAGAATCACGAAGACTGCTTCGATATCAAAATCCGTTCATTTGTTGACGCTGTTAAGGAAGACGGTGAAGCACCCGTTCCCTGCAGCCAGATTCTTTACAATCAGGCAATTATCGACGGTATCTCACGCTCAGCAGAGCTTGGCAGAGAAATCGAAATCGAAATCCCCGAAATCTGATTGCATTAAATTTACAGTAACCATAGCCGGCAGAGTAATCTGTCGGCTATTGATTTTTGCTTTTTCACGTGATATAATTATAATGTATTTATATGAATAAAAAGGGGGGTCACAGTATGTGTGACTGCAACTTTATATGTAAAGTGGTAGCGGCTTTGGTTATTGTTGCCGCATTCGTTGTAAACACAGTAAGCGGATGGTTTGGCGGCGGAGATATCATACCGACTCAGCATTGTTACCTCGGCTGCACCTGTTACGAAACAACGCTTGAGGAAGAAACAACCGAGTCAACCACCGAATCAACAACAGAATCCACAACCGAGTCGACTACTGAGTCAACAACAGAATCTTCAACCGAATCGACTACGGAATCCACTACAGAAAAAACCGATGAACCGTCATCGGAGCCGACTACTTATATTCCCGCAACAAGACCCACAACAACCAAGCCTGTTGAAACCGATGCAGGCCCTCATATCACCGAAGCTTTGCAGAATGCTCTTGCCGTTTTCGGCGGCAGCGGTGATGATATTTACAGAGGTATTGCTCCCACATCAGACGGCGGCTACGTTGTTTGCGGCACAACAGATTCAATTGACGGTGACTTTGCAAATGCATACACCAACACAAAATGGAAAGTACCCTACGGCTTTGTTGCCCGCTATTCAAAAACAGGTTCACTCCGTTGGGTAAAGGCGTTTGCAAGCACATCAGACAGCGTTATGCTTGAAGATATCGCTGTGCTCAGCGACGGTACAATGGCAGTTGTAGGCTATTCCAAGGCAAGCGAATATGCTGCAAACACCAACTCAAAAGGCACTTATGATGCTATCATTCTCCGCCTCACCTCAACGGGATATATCAAAACCTCAAAGAGCTTCGGCGGTAAAAATTCCGATATGTTCACCTGCGTTACCGCCACCGAAAACGGATATGCCGTTGGCGGTACAACATATTCAACAACAGGCGATTTTGAAGGTCTTCCCGGCACAAGTGCAATTATTATGAATTTTGATGCTGATAATAAAATTGTTTGGAAGAAATATCTTCACGGCAATGCGGCATCAACCATCGGCGGTATTGCTCACGACGATGACGGCAATATATTTGCAACCTGTCTTACATCCTCAACAACGGGCGACTTCTCTGTTTATGAAAACCTCAGCGGCGGATACACAGATACCGTTGTGCTCAAATACGATAAAACAGGTGAATATAAATGGGGATTTGAAATTTCTTCAAGCGGCAGAGATGAGTTTGCCGCAGTCACCCCTGACGGTAACGGCGGATGCGTTGTTGCGGGCAACTATGAGTTAATACCTTCAAATTTCCCCGACGGCACACTCAAAGGTATTCACCATTGCGGCAACATAGATGCACTCGTTTTCCGTGTTAACAAAGACGGTACTCAGAGATGGGTAAAAACTCTTTCGGGTTATGAAAACGATTTTATAACAGATGTTGTTAAAACAAACGGCGGTTTTGCGATAGCGGGCTATACAAAATCCGCTAACCGTGAATTTGCAATCACAGGCAACGAGGGCGGTCACGACGGTTTTGTAAGCTTTGTCAACACAAACGGTACAACAGTCAACACCATATCTCAGGCAGGCACAAGCGAAGATATGGCAAGCTGCCTTACCTATACAACGGAAGGCGAGATTGTAGCGGCAGGCAAAACGCAGTCAGGCGATGTTGATTTTGCAGATATCAACAGCTATCCGAGTGCAGTATATCTCGGATATATAAGCAAATACAAAATAACGGTAGCATAAAAAATGAGGCTGTCTTAAATAAGACAGCCTCTTGTGTTTTATCAGCCGAGATCGGGTGTGTCGTCAAGAACGAATGAAGGTGTTTCAAATCCTTCAAGTTCAAGAACAACGATTTCATTTTTGCCTTCTTTAAGGAATGGTGCGGGAATATAAGCAGACCTCTGCGGGCCAACCTCCCAGTGCCTTGAAAGCACTTTGTTGTTAACAATGATAATACCTTTTTTGAATGTGGGGAGTTTGATAAAGGTATCGCATTTTTCATCAATCTCGATTTCAGCCTTGAGGAAAACGGGTGTACCGTCGAATTCATCAACGCCCTCTTTGAAGTCAACGCCCGAAACGTCATCAAGCGGCAGAGGATAGTTAGTCCAATGGTAACAAAGTTGTTGCCGAAGCCGATGCCCTGAGTAATACCCTTTACATCCTTGAGCTTTGCACCGTAGTTTACTCTGCCCATATTTTCAACAAGAACTGAAAGTTCAGCACCTTCTGCAGGAATTTCAACCGAATTCTTAGGCTCGTTATCATTTCTGTACTGAACACCTACAAATTTGCCGTCGAGGTAAATATAGCCTCTGTCGTGAACATCCTGAAGGCGTACCTTCTGGCTGTCTCTGGGGCCTCTGACATTTGCTTTATAAAGCACGAAACCATAGCCCTGACCCAGTTTTTCCATTGTCATGGGCATTACCGACTCAACGGAAGTTGAAAGTGCATCAAGATTATCAAAAAGTTTTGCGGAGTGAGTGAATTTTACCTCTCCGTATTTTTTGGGCTTTATGGGTGCGGGAAGTTCCACATCGGGAATAGGTGCATATTTTGAAATTACATCTCTGAACTTGAAGTATTTCTCCGTAAGCTCACCGTTTTCATTAACGGGTGCATCATCGTCATAGCTTGAAATTGTGGGCTCATATTCGTCATAATCATTTGCACCGTTCATATATCCGAAGTTTGTGCCACCGTGGAACATATATGCCGAAACACTTGCGCCGAGTGAAAGAATTTCATCAAGTGCATCTGCGGCATCCTGCGGGTCACGGCTGTGGTGCTCTTCTGTCCAGTGGTCAAACCAACCGTTCCAGAATTCGGTACACATAAGAGGGCCGTCAGGCTGATATTCACGAAGGCGTGCAAACTGCTCTGCGGCTCTTGAGCCGAAGTTTGCGGTTTTGTGAATTTCGGGCACGGTGCCGCCTGTAAGCATCTGATACTCCGCACCATCTGAGGTGAAGAGGGGCACATCAATGCCTCTGTTTCTGAGTCCGTCGGCAAGGTAGCGGATATATTCGCTGTCATCACCGTAGCTGCCGTATTCATTCTCTACCTGAACAAGAATCACGTTGCCGCCTTTGGTAATCTGATGTTTTGCAATTCTGGGAATAAAATCATCAAAGAAGCGGTCAACGGCTGCAAGATAATCTTTATCCATACAGCGAAGAGCCATAGAATCATTTTTGAGAAGCCACCAGGGAAGACCGCCGAAATCCCATTCTGAGCAGATATAGGGGCCGGGTCTTACAATCGCATAAAGACCGAGCTCTGCGGCAATTTCAAGAAAACGCTCAATATCAAGCATTCCGCTGTAGTCAAACTCGCCCTCTTTAAGCTCGTGAAGATTCCACGCAACATAGGTTTCAACCGTATTGAAACCGCAAGCCTTGAGTTTTATGAGTCTGTCATACCAATATTCATCGGGCACTCTGAAATAGTGAATCGCACCTGCAATCACTCTGAAGGGCTCGCCATTAAGTTTAAATCCGTCTTTTTCAATAGCAAAATTCATATTTGATTTTCCTTTCACCTTAATCGGGTAATTCTTCTCTCTCATAGGGGAATTCGCTGAAAACTTCAAACTTCTTTGCTCTCATCCAGAGAGAAGGATTGAGTTTTACGGTAAATCCGCATCCGTTGGGGGTAAGCCACTCGTGCATCGGGTATTCGGGAATACCGTATAAAGCAAGGATGGTCATTATAACTCCGCCGTGAGTTACGATAGCGGCAGAGGTTGTACCTGTTTTCATAAGACCTTCTGCAATCTTTTCAAAAGTATCGCAGACTCTTTTGGTAAAATCTTCGTTGCTCTCGCCGTAAGGGGGCTTAACACCCTGTTCACCCGCAAGCCAACGGGGAAATTCCTCATATTTTTCAAGCTGCTCGGCAGTTTTGTTTTCAAACTCGCCGAAGTTATATTCAATTAACCCTTCAATAACAAGGGGTGTACTTTCGGGATAAAGTATCGCCGCCGTTTCGGTGCATCTTTTAAGCGGACTTGTAAAAACCGCATCAACGGGCGGATAAATAAGCTCTTCACGCATCTGTGCAAGCTGTGCCTTACCTTCGTCGCTCAGAGCAACATTGGTATGGCCGATATAACGGCCCTCTAAATTCTCATCGGTGAGGGCATTTCTGATAAAATGAATGGTATAGGATTTCATTTTTCCTCCAAAAAAAGAGCATAAATTTTGTAAAAAGCCACAATATACAAATCGTATATCGGAGTGATATAATATTTCTACTTTTGGTAGAAAAGGTGTTTGGGTTATGGAAAGAAATTTTCCCGTAATAATAAGCGAATTAAGAAAAGAAAAAGGGCTCAGCCAAAAAGAGGCTGCCGCACAGCTCGGCATTTCGCAAGCTCTTCTTTCTCATTATGAAAAAGGTATAAGAGAGTGCGGGCAGAGTTTTCTTATCAGAATTGCGGAATTCTACGGTGTTTCCTGCGATTATATTTTAGGCAGAACAAATAAAAGAAGCGATATTCAGGCTGTTGCGGAAAATCTGCTTGAAACAAACAACGATTTTGAAGCAACAAGCCGCACATATATCAAAGCTGCAATGATTCTCAGAGATGCCCTTAACGGATGCGAAAACCTTTCGGGTCTTCAGCTTGATATGGTGCTTGCAACCGGCATTTACAGGCTTCTTCTTATTGAGGCTTATGTAGGAAACATTCCGAAAAACTGGGTCGGCAGAGCCTATGTGAACGGAGAGGTTATCTGCAACCCCACATACCTCAACATAATTGATGCCGCAACCTACGATGCATTCAACATCAAGGTTTCCAAAAATCCGATGCCCGATAAACCTACACCCGAAGCGGTTGAAACTCTTGTTAAGAATGTTGAGAATTTTATATTCTCTTCCGTTTCGGAATCAATGCCGCCTATTCCGCTTGAATTCATAAAGTAACAGATTGGCTTGTGCAGAAAAACTGCACAAGCCTTTTTATTTTACATAAGCTCCTCGTAGAGTCTGATATATTCTTTTGCTGATTTGCCCCAGCTGTTATCACACTTGAGTGCTCTTGTCACAAGCTTCTGCCAGCCGTCTTTATCGGCATAAGCCGCAAGTGAACGCCTGATTGCATCAAGCATATCGTAAGCGTCATAGCTCTTGAAAGTGAAGCCGTTGCCCTTACCGTCGCCGCTGTCTGTGATAGTATCCTTAAGACCGCCTGTTTCTCTTACGATGGGTATGGTACCATAGCGAAGAGCAACCATCTGTGAAAGGCCGCAGGGCTCACTCTTTGAGGGCATAAGGAACAGATCGCTGCCCGCATAGATTTTTCTTGCAAGATCGGGAATAAAGCCGATACGAAGGCCTACCTTTTCAGGGAAGGCTGATGCAAGCTCTTTGAAGAACGATTCATATTCCCAATCGCCCGAGCCGAGAACAACAAGCTGTAAATCAGTTGTTTCAAGAAGTTCCCACATAATACGCTTGATAAGGTCAAGACCTTTGTGAGCAACAAGCCTTGTTACGATACCCATAACGGGAGTATCTGCGTTGACAGGCAAGCCGAAAAGTTCCTGAAGCGCCGCTTTGTTCTTAGCCTTATCAGCAGGCTCTTTTGCGGTGTAGTTATAGAAAATATCCTTATCCTTTTCAGGGTCATAGTTAATGGTATCAATACCGTTGAGAATACCGCTGAGCTTATAGCTTCTCTCTTTGAGAATGGGGTCAAGACCGTGGCTGAACCAGGGGTCAAGAATTTCGCTTGCGTATGTATTGCTTACGGTTGTTACCTTATCGGCACATTCGATACCGCCCTTCATAAGGTTAACACAGCCGCCGAAATCAAGAAGCGATGCGTGTTCTTCGCCAAGGCCGAAAACATCGCCGAGAATTTCTCTGCCGTAAATTCCCTGATACTGGATATTGTGGATTGTGAAAATTGTCTTGATACCCGTATAACCCTCTTTGTTTGCAAAAAGAGTTGAATAATAAACGGGAACAAGTGCCGTCTGCCAGTCATTGCAATGAATGATATCGGGCTTGAAATCAATATAGGGAAGAATCTCAAGAACTGCTCTTGAGAAGAAAGCAAATCTTTCACCGTCATCATAATGACCGTAGAAAGTTTTTCTTTTGAAATAATATTCGTTATCAATGAGATAATAGATAACTCCGCCTGCTTTTGCCTCATAAATTCCGCAATACTGTCTGCGCCACGAAACGGGAACCATAATGCTTGTTATGAATTTCATATTCGCACGCATTTCGTCGCTGATTGAACCGTAAAGAGGCATAACCACTCTGCAGGCTACCTTGCGTCTTCTGAGTGACTGAGGCAATGAACCCGCAACATCGGCAAGACCGCCGCTTGCGGCAAAGGGAAGAGCCTCACTTGATGCATAAAGTACCTTCATATTTTAAGTTCCTTTCTGTACGGAAATATTTATCCGAAAATAACTGTTGTGTAATAAATTCCGTCACGAACAACTATTCCGACGCCGATTTTTGTTGTATCCGCACTCATAATCTTCGACTGATTTGACGAAGAAACTTTGAGATAAAGCGAATTTCCGCCATAGCTCGATTCAAGCATATATGAATCGGGTGCATACAGCTTACCGCCGAAAATCTCAGGCTGAGCCATATTCTGGCTGTTTGTTCTTGCGGCACCGTTAAGCGAAGCTTCAAGAGGTTCAAGACCCGCCTTCACTCTTTCATCATTGATTTCGGCAATGATGTTATTTGCAAGGGCTTCGTCCTTCTTGATATCACTCGGGAAGGGATTGAATCTTGTTGTTCCCTCCTGAGTTGTGCTCCATCTGTCGGGGGCTGTAGTTGTGGGTTCATAATAGGTCACAACCTCGGTCACGGGATTGCCGTTTGCATCGGTCTGCTGAACGCCGTCAGTACCCGTAACCGCAACCGCAGAAGTTCTGGGCGGAGCTGTTGTTATTGAATCTTCACGCACCGTATAGGTAACAATCTCTGTTACGGGATTGCCGTTTTCATCAATCGAGATACTGCCGTCAGGGTCAGTCATATAAAGATAACTCGACTGTTCAAGATAACGCACCGTTGTTGCGGTTGTACCTTTTGTTGTGGGCTTGGTGGGATACTTATGAAGCTGAACATCGGGCTTATAGTATTTGGTAACGATTGTTACATACTCCACTTCGCCCTGCTCATTGGTCTGGCTTACAACAACCACCTCAGATTCAACAACCGTTGCGGGCTCGCCTGAAAACAAATTATCAAAATTGATAACTCCCGTTGCAATAAGCACAACAACAAGAGTGAGCATCAGGGCAACTACCGCAACTGCTATGGTTATAACATTTTTCTTATTGGACATCAGAATTCACACTTTCTCAGATTACAATTCCCTTTCCGATATAAACGGGATAATTTGATGCGCCGCAAAGCATCTTATTGGGTTTAACAACTGCAGATTTGTCGATAATCACGCAATCAAGAGTTGAGTTTTCGCCGACAAAAGTATTCTGCATAACGATTGAATTTTTGATTTTTGCTCCCTTTTCAACGGTAACGCCTCTGAAGAGAATTGAATTCTCAACCTCGCCGTAAATCTTGCAGCCGTCTGCAATAAGCGAATTCTTGACATCTGCACCGATGCCGTAGATTGAGGGCACCTGGTCGCTTACCTTGGTGTAAACGGGTCTGTCGGGAGTAAACAGAGCCTTTCTGTTTTCAATTTTAAGAAGTTCAAGGCTGATATCATAATAGTTCTGAAGTGAAGCAAGCACTCTTACAAAGCCTGTTTCTTCATAGCCGTAAACTCTCAGATGCTTGATATTCTTTGAAATAATTGTTTCAAAGTCATCAATCTTTGCACTGTGTGCCTCGTGAAGAAGTCTTTCAAGAAGAGTTCTTCTGATTATCATTATCTTGAGCGAATAATTCACATTTCCGCTGAAACAGTCAATAAGCTTTGTTTCAACAATTCTGCCGTCTTCACCAAGGATAAGCTCGGTACCGTTTTCGGTTGCGGGGGGGTTACCCTTCGCATATGCGATTGTGATATCCGCATCCTTTGAGGTGTGAGCCTTGATAAGCTTTTCATAATCCATATTGCAAACAACATTGCAATCGGTGAGAAGAACGTGGTCTTTTGCAGATTTTGTGATGTAGCTGATTGAACCGTAAAGAGCATCAGCCTTGCCTGTTGTCATACCCATTTCGGGTGTGTCAAAGGGAGGAAGAAGGGTCATACCTTCTCTTTTTCTTGAAAGGTCCCAGGGTTTGCCGTTGCCGATGTGGTCCATAAGCGAACGGTAGTTGCTCTTGGTTATAACACCAACCTGAGGGATACCTGCGTTAACCATATTTGAAAGAGGGAAGTCGATAAGGCGGTAACGTGAAGCAAACGGAATTGAACCCATTGTTCTGAAAGCCGTAAGCTGGGGAAGAGCCTCATCATAGGCATTTGAAAAGATAATGCCGAGAACATTTTTAGCTGACATTATTCCGCACCTCCTACATCGCTGTCTGTCATCGTATCGGGAGCAATCTTTGCACCCTTGCCGATTTTAACGCCGTTACCGATAACGGCAACGCCCCAATCTTCGATATTCTTCATATTTTCGGGCTTTTCGCCTACAACTGCGTTCTCTTCGATAACCGCATTTTCGGCAACGATTGAATACTGAACCTTTGCACCCTTTTTGATAACGGTGCCGGGCATTACGATTGAATATTTTACCTCCGCACCCTCTTCAACGGTTACGTTTGCAAAAAGAACGGAGAAATCAATTTCACCTTCAATTTCGCAGCCTTCGGTTATCATTGAATTTTCAACCTTTGCATTTGCACCAACATAATGGGGAGGTGCAACAGGTGAACGTGAATAAATCTTCCAGCCGTCATCATCAAGGTCAAGGTCAACTTTGGGATTGAGAAGGTCAAGGTTTGCATCCCAGAGGCTGCTGATTGTACCTACATCCTTCCAGTAGCCGTCGAACTGATAAGCAAACATTCTCTCGCCTGCGCTGTGCATTGCAGGAATAACGTCGTGACCGAAATCGTTGCCCGAGCCTTCTTTTGCTTCGTCTTCGATAAGATATTTTCTGAGCTTCTTCCAGTTGAATATGTAAACGCCCATTGAAGCCTTATTGCTTCGGGGATTCTTGGGCTTTTCTTCAAACTCACTGATTGAGCCGTCATCGTTAACAATCATAAGACCGAAACGGCTTGCCTCTTCCCACGAAACTTCAAGCATTGCGATGGTACAGTCTGCATTCTTTTCCTTATGGAAATCAAGCATCTTTGAATAATCCATCTTGTAGATATGGTCACCCGAAAGAATAAGAACATATTCAGGGTCATATCTCTCGATGAAATTGATGTTCTGATAAATAGCATTGGCTGTGCCCTTATACCATTCAGTACCCTTTATCTGCTGATAGGGTGAAAGAATATGAACACCGCCGTTTGCACGGTCAAGGTCCCAGGGCTGACCGTTGCCGATATAATCGTTCAGCTCAAGGGGCTGATACTGGGTAAGAACGCCGACTGTGTAGATACCTGAGTTAACACAGTTTGAAAGAGGGAAATCAATTATGCGGTATTTGCCGCCGTAGGGTACGGCAGGCTTTGCAATGTTTTTGGTCAGAATACCTAAACGGCTTCCCTGACCGCCCGCAAGAAGCATTGCTATACATTCGGGTTTAACTGCCATAATGGGGTCCTCCTTTAAAATTAATGGGGTACGGGTGTACCCCGCAGATTTGACTGATCAGGATTTTTTTCGCGAAGTATTTTTTATATACATACAGCTCAGACCTTCAATATCAAGCTCAATGCTGTAATCGTATCCGTGCATAGGCACTTTTTTTGCTTTGACCGAACCGACGGTGCTTTCACCCTTGCCGCCGTATTCGGGAAGCGATGAGCTGAAAACAACTCTGTAAGTTCCCGCTTTGGGAACGCCGATGCGGTATTTATGCCTTGTAACATTTGTGAAATTGCAGACTGAAATTATCTCATTCTGCTCTTTATCACGTCTTATATAAGCAACAACGGAATTATCTCTGTCATCGCTTACTATCCAGTTGAAACCTTCCCAACTGTAATCAATCTCCCACATAGCGGGTGTTTTGATATAAAAATTGTTAAGTGCCTCAACATAGTTTCTGAACTGTCTGTGAGCATCATAGTCAAGAAGCAACCAATCAAGTTGCTGCTTATAGTTTCATTCGATGAACTGACCGAATTCGCTGCCCATAAACAGAAGCTTTTTGCCGGGGTGTGACATCATATATCCGAGGAATGAGCGTACACCCGCAAACTTTTCTTCATAATTGCCGGGCATTTTATTGATAAGTGAACATTTGCCGTGAACAACCTCATCGTGAGAAATCGGAAGCACAAAGTTCTCTGAAAAAGCATAGAAGAATGAGAAAGTCAGCTTGTCGTGATGGTGTTTTCGGTATATGCCGTCCATTGAAAAATAGCTCAGGCAATCGTTCATCCAGCCCATATTCCATTTGAAGTTGAAACCGAGACCGCCCATAAAAGTAGGCTTTGAAACCATAGGCCACGCCGTACTTTCCTCTGCAATCATAAGCACATCGCCGTGTTCTCTGAAAATGCTTTCGTTGAGTTTTTTGAGAAATGCAACTGCCTCAAGATTCTCTCTGCCGCCTTCAACATTCGGAATCCATTCGCCGTCTTTTCTGCAATAATCGAGATAAAGCATTGATGCAACGGCATCAACACGCAGGCCGTCGATATGGTATTTTTCAATCCAGAACATTGCACTTGAAACAAGGAAACTCTGAACTTCGTTTCTGCCGTAGTCAAAAACTCTTGTTCCCCATTCATAGTGCTCACCCTTGCGGGGGTCTGCATATTCATAAAGCGGGCCGCCGTCAAACTCATAAAGGCCGTAGGCATCCTTCGGGAAG